>SKZC01000180.1 GCA_007127575.1 Gemmatimonadota bacterium | reverse complement strand
GCTGTACTGGGCCAGGGCGCTGAAGGAAACGCTGGTGTTCAGGGCGGTCTGGACCTGGAGGCGGAGGAGATGCGTAGTGGCGGCGAGGTCCCGGTGAGAGAAGGAGATCCGGTTCACCTCGTACCCTCCCTCCAGTTCCAGATACCGCGAGTGGGTCCACGTCGGGTCCATGGAAACGCCCACCAGCGTGCCGTCGTAAAACTGCCCGGCCACTCCTGTGACGGTGCCCCTGAAAAGGCTGCTCCGGGGCCGTTGGAACTCCACCTCCCCCTGGTGGAACCAGTATTCGCCCACCGGGATCTCCACGTCGGCGATGGAGAAGGGCTCCCGGATGTTCTCGAAGTTGGAGCTTCCGGTGATCTGGAGCTGGCTTCCACCCTTAAATTCCCAGTCCAGGCGGGGCTCGATGGACCGGGAGGACGGGGTATCCGTTCGGTTCTGAAGGTAGTGCTGAGTCCCCACTCGAAAGGCGACGGAACGGAGGGGGGAGTCGGCGTCGCGAAAGCTCTTGTACTGGACCTGGCCTCCCAGGAAGTGGATGTCCCGGCGAGCCTGGAACCCCAGTCCGGGTTCGTAGTCCCGCCCTACACGGAAGAACTCCCCTGAATAAGAGATCCCCTCGTCCTGGATCCGTTCCCACCGGGCTCGAAGGAGCCCCGCTTCCAGCTCGGACTCCTCATCGATCCCTTCGTCGTAGCTTCGAGCCCAGCGGAGATCCAGCCACTCGTCTCCCCACAAGCGCAGGGTGGAGTCCAGGCCGTACGCGACGTTGTCTCGGTCCCCGCTCCCCAGCCGGGAGGTGACGATGGCCCCCACCGACGAAAAGGGGTTCAGGACTTCCTGGCGGGCCCGAAAGACGCTCATGTTGGCCGAGCCCTGTCCGTCCCCACGGTCCGTCTGCATGGAGAGGAAGCCAAAGTCCGTTCCCCCTACTCGGCCCACACCCCGCCCTCCTCCGTAGATCCGGACCATCTCGCCATCCTCCAGCCCGATGCGGCGGCTGTGGAAGAGACGGTCGGGGCCCCGCCCCGTGGAGAACTGGAAGGTGGACGAGCGTTCCTGAAAGAACTGCCGCTTTTCCGGGAAGAAGAGGGGGAAGCGTGTGAGATTCACCTGCTGGGCGTCCGCCTCCACCTGGGCGAAGTCGGTGTTCAGGGTCACGTCCAGGGTGAGGTTGGTGGAGGGCGCGTACCGGAGATCGGCGCCCGCCTCCACGTTTCCGTCCGAGTGGAGTCGGGTGGGCTCCGCACCGGGACCCCCGCCCTCTTCCCCTGGGAGCTGAGTGCCTCCACCCAGGATGTAGGGAGTCACGTACACCGGGCTTCGAGGGGGACGCACGTCCTGGAGGACGATGCGGTGAGCTTGCGAGGGCTTGGCGAAGGCGATGCCGCCCCAACGGGGGTCGATGGCGGGGAAGATCTGTCGCTCGTTCTTCCGGGCGACGAACCGGTACACGATTAGGCCCATGGTCACCTCTCCATCCCGGGCCTGAAATCCCAGGGTGGAGAAGGGAATCCGGAACTCGGCGAACCAGCCTTCGTCGTTCTGGGTGGTCTCCACGTCCCAGTGGGCGTTCCAGTCCCAGTTCATCACCGATCCACCGCCGGAAAAGACGGCGTCGTTGGAAACGGTCCGGTCCGTTCTCGTGCCGACGGGGTTGGTGGTGAACCAGAGCGCCGTTTCGTGATCGTTGTAGCTGTCGATGATGACGGCCAGGAGATCGTCGCCGCTGTACTGGTTCCGGTAGAAGGTGTTCGTGCGAATTTCCGATGGCTCCGCGTCGTACATCCTGCCCGAGACGTAGAGATACTCGTCGTCGTGAGCGATCCGAACCTCGGTCCGTTCGGTGATGGGCGCCCCGAACGTAGGGGCGAACATGGTCATGGGAAGAGGGTCGATCTCCTCCCACGCCCGCTCGTCCACCACCCCGTCGAGCTGGATGGGCCCGTCCAACTTGGGGATGGGGAGAGGCGACGGAAGGGACTCACCGGTGGGCGAGGTCGCTTCCGTTTGAGCGCCCAGGCTCGCGGCTCCCAAGGCGAGAGCGAGGGGCAGCGCCACCATCAAGCAAATGTGTCGCATACGTTGAATGTACCGAGGCCGGAGGCTACGTCCACCGTTCACGTTGTGCGATGGGTCCGGGGTGCTCCCGCCTACTCTTCGATCTGGGTCCAGGGCTCGGTGGGAAGGCTGGTGCGACGACCCTTTCGCGGTCCGTACACTTCCTCCGAGAGGGCCCGCTCCAGGCCCACCATCATGGCGATGAGGCCCAGGGAGAAGGGGATGGAGGCCAGGACCACCGCGTTCTGGAGCGTCTCCAGGCCCCCGGCAGAGAGGAGGATGGCGGTGAGGCCGGCGATGGCCACTCCCCATAGGATGAGGTGCAGGGGTTGGTGGTCCTTCCCCCCGTAGGCCAAAAGGGTGTTGACCACCAACACGCCGGCGCTGGCGGAGGTGACCAGGTAGAGGGCCACGAGAACGGTGACGAGGGCCGCCATCGCCAGCCCAAGGGCCCCGGGGCTCAGGACCTCCACCACGTGATAGAAGGCCGCGGCCACGTCGGCGGCCGCCACCTCCGCCACACCGGCTCCCTCCTCCTCCAGACGGAGCCCGGTTCCCCCGATGATGGCCAGCCATACGAAGGTGATGGAGACCGGGGCCAGAAGCACCCCGCTGACGAACTGCCGAAAGCTCCGCCCCCGGGAGATGCGGGCGATGAAGAGTCCCACGAAGGGGGACCAGGCCATCCACCAGGCCCAATAGAACACGGTCCACTCTCCGTGCCAGCCGCCACCTTCACCGGCGGCGGTCCAGAAGCTCTGGGCCACCAGGTTCTGGAGGTATTCGCCGGTGGACTGGACCGCCAGGGAGAGGAGGTAGGTCGTGGGTCCGAAGGTGAAGAAGAATCCCACCAGGATAACGGAGAGCCAGAAGTTCAGCTCGCTGAGGAGTCGGAGTCCCCGGTCGAGGCCGAAGAGGAGGGCTGCAGTGGCCACCGCCATGATCCCGAAGGACAGAGCCGCCTGCACCGGAGTGGAGGCGGGGATGCCCAAGAGGGAATCCAGCCCGGCATTCAACTGCTGAACGCCCAGACCCACGGTGGTGACCACCCCGAAGACGGTGGCCACCACGGTGAAGGTATCCAGCACGTCACCGGGCCAGCCGAAGATCCTCCGGCCCAGGAGGGGATAGAGGCCGGAGCGCATGGTGAACGGGAGGTGATAGCGGAAGCCGAAGTACCCCACCACGATGGCCACCAGGGAAAAGAGGCCCCACCCGTGGAGACCCCAATGGAAAAAGGTGAGGCGCATGGCCAGATCCGCGTCGGTCCGTCCCCCCCCGGCGGGGAGAAAGGGGTTCCCCTGCAGGTGGCTGATGGGTTCGGCCACGCTCCAGAAGATGAGCCCCACCCCCATCCCTGCGGCAAAGAGCATGGAGATCCACGAAAAGCTGCCGAACTCGGGGCGCTCGTCATCATCCCCCAGCCGGACGTTCTTGTATCGGCCCACTCCCAGCCAGACCACGAAGACCAGGATGAGGCTCACCAGGCCGATGTAGTAGCTCTCCAGGAGCGGTGTGACGGCAGCCCTGGATCGAGCCAGGACGGCTTCGAAGGCGTCGCCGGCCAGCGCTCCCGCCAGAGTCAGGCCGACCACCGCGGCCAGGGAGACGATGGTGACGGTGGGCGTGAGACCTCGGAAGAGGCCTTCTTTAGAGGGAGAAGCCATGGAGAAACGAACCTCTGACTCGGGAGACTGGGTGAGGCCGACCATAACCGGGCGCCGTGCCTGGCGCACGCTTCGACGCGCTCGGTGTGACAGGTATATTGTGCCCGCGACAGTACGTCCACTACAGCACATTGATCACTGGAGGGAAAGCGACCTCATGCCGTTTCAGGCCAAAAACCCGGCAACGGGAGAGATGATTCGAGAAGTTCGGTCCCACTCCCGGGACCAGGCCCGGGAAAAGGTGGAGCGGGGACACGCCGCGTTCCAGGAGTGGAGCAGGCTGAGCTTCCGGGAGAGAGGAGACCTCCTCCAAGCCGCCGGTCGGCTCCTGCACGAGCGAACGGACCGCTACGGCCGACTCATTACGGAGGAGATGGGAAAGCCTCTAGTGGAAGCCGTGGGGGAGGTGGAGAAGTGCGCTCTGGGCTGCGAGTTCTATGCCGAGAACGCCGCACGATTCCTGGCCACGGAGGAGGTGGAGACCGACGCCCGCCGAAGCGAGGTGGCCTACCGACCTCTGGGGGTGATCCTGGCCATCATGCCCTGGAACTTCCCCTTCTGGCAGGTCTTCCGGTTTTCGGCTCCGGCTCTCATGGCTGGGAACACCGTCCTGGTGAAGCAAGCGCCCAACGTCCCCGGTTGCATGGAGGCTATGGACGACCTGATGCAGGAGGCGGGGTTCCCCGAGGGGGTATTTCAGGCCCTCTTCGTGGAGGTGGAGGATGTCTCCCCCGTCATCCAGGACCCCAGGGTCCGGGCCGTGACCCTCACAGGGAGCACGGGGGCCGGGCGAGCGGTGGCTGAGGAGGCGGGACGGAATCTGAAGAAGACGGTCCTGGAGCTGGGGGGAAGCGACCCCTACCTCATCCTGGAGGACGCGGAGCTGGAGTCGACGGTGGAGACCTGCGTCCGGAGTCGTCTCATGAACTCGGGTCAGAGCTGTATCGCGGCGAAGCGCTTTCTGGTGGAGGACGCCATCCGGGAGCCATTCCAGGAAGCCCTGGTGGCGCGACTGAAGGAAGCGGTGGTGGGGGACCCCCTGGATGAGAGGACGGATGTGGGTCCGCTGGCGAGACCGGACCTACGCAAGACCCTCCACCGCCAGGTGGAGGAGAGCGTGGCGGCAGGCGCCCGGCTTCTCATGGGGGGACGGATCCCGGAGGGAGCCGGCAACTTCTATCCGGTGACGGTGCTATCCGAGGTGGCTCCCAGGATGCCGGCGTACGAGGAGGAGCTCTTCGGGCCCGTGGCCGCCATCATCGGCGTCCGGGACGAAGCCCACGGAGTCCAGGTGGCCAACGACACATCCTACGGTCTCGGGGGGGCCGTCTTCACCCAGGACCGGGAGCGGGGGAGGCGGATCGCCACCGAGGAGATCGACTCCGGCGCGTGTTTCGTGAACGGCCTGGTCCGATCCGACCCACAGCTTCCCTTCGGAGGAGTGAAGGACAGTGGATACGGGCGGGAACTCTCGTACTTCGGGATCCGGGAGTTCGTGAATGTGAAGACCGTCTCCGTCTGGTGAGCCCCGGGAGGGGATTCAGCCGCTGAGGAGCTCCAGCACCTCTTGAAGGGGCACTGCGCCGAAGATGTGTTCCTGGTCCAGCCGGTGGATGCCTTGGACTCTCCGGATGGAACCGGAGCGGGCACGGATGACCAGGCTATCGGTGGTGACCCCCCGCTTCTGATCGTACCGGACCCCGTCCAGGAAGGCCCCGTCCGTGATGGCGGTGGCGGCGAAGAAGGCATCGTCTGCGGAGACCAGGTCGTCCAGCTCCAGGACCCGCTCCATTTCGTCCGGGGGGTGGCCCTGGCGCTCCAGGTCTTCCTGGATCCGCTTTCGCTCGTCCGCGCGCTGCGGTGCCCGGACCCCCTGCATGCCACCTCCCAGGGCCTTGGCAGCTACTGCCGCCACCACCCCTTCGGGGGTCCCCCCCACCCCCATGAGGATGTCCACACCGGTGCCCGGAGTGGCGGCGAGAAGGGCGCCCATGACGTCGCCTTCGGCGTGGAGTGCGACGCGTGCGCCGGCCTTCCGGATCTCGGTGACGAGCTGGGAGTGGCGAGGCTTGTCCAGGACGAAGACGGTGAGCTGCTCCACGGGGCGGTCCAG
>SKZC01000278.1 GCA_007127575.1 Gemmatimonadota bacterium | reverse complement strand
GCGCCCGGGCAGTGGAACGGTGCAGAAGGCGGGCCGAGGAGGGGGACTCACCCCGCTTCAACATCGGGTGGCTCCAGGGAGGGGTGAAGAGCAACGTCATCGCCCACGAGGCCCGTGTCCACTGGTCCGCACGGCTTAACCCGGGGGGGAACAACGAGGCCTTTCTCCACGAGCTGACCTCCCTGGCCCCGGACGACACCCACTGGGACGTCACCTTTTCCGGCCCCCCCCTTCCCGCCTCGGGGCGAACAGACGATGAGGCGGTGGAGCACCTTCAGGCCCGGGGGCTCATCCCCGGAGAGCCCGTTCACTTCTGGACCGAGGCCTCTCTCTTTTCCCGAGGAGACGTGCCCGCCATCGTCCTGGGGCCCGGACGCATCGCCCAGGCCCACAGTGCCGATGAGTGGGTGGCGCTGGCGGAACTGGAAGAGATCGTCCACATCTACCGCCGCTTGGCCGAGCCCCATGCCTGATGTCCGCGAGATCGTCATCGAGCTTCTGGGCCAACTGGGCTCCAGCCGGGAGGCTCGCCAGTACCTGAACCAGTTCTCCCGGGTGGAAGAGTCCCGCTTCGCCGTGGTAAAGGTAGGAGGAGCGGTGCTTCGAGACTCTCTGGAGTCGCTGGCTACCTCCCTGGCCTTTCTGCACCGCTTGGGCCTCCACCCCATCGTCCTTCACGGCGCGGGTCCCCAACTGGACGAAGCCCTGGCCCGGGAGGGTGTGGAAACCCTGAAAGAGGGCGGGCTTCGCGTCACAACCGAAGAGGTGATGGCGCTGGCCCGACCCGTCATCTACCGGGAGAACCTGAAGCTGGTGGAGGCCTTGGAAGAGCACGGGGTCAAAGCTCGCAGCCTCATCCACGGGGTCTTTCAGTCGTCCCTCACCGACCGGAGCCGCCTGGGGCTTGTGGGGGAGGTGGAGCGGGTGGATCTCGCCGGCGTGGAATCCACGGTGGCCGCAGGGGCCATGCCCGTGGTGGCGTGCCTGGGCGAGTCACCCTCGGGCCAGGTCATGAACATCAACGCGGACGTGGCGGCCCGGGAGCTGGTCCGGTCCCTCAGGCCCTACAAGGTCATCTTCCTCACTTCAACCGGCGGGCTGCTGGACGCCAATGGCCGGATCATCTCCGCCATCACCCTGGCGGAGGACTACGACAGGCTCATGGGGGAAGACTGGGTCCACTCCGGGATGCGGCTGAAGCTCCAGCAAATCCGGGAGCTCCTGGAGGAGCTGCCCCCTGACTCCTCCGTGTCCATCACCTCGGCGGAGAACCTCACGAGGGAGCTCTTCACCCACACGGGCGCCGGCACCCTCATCCGGCGAGGGGAGCGGATCCAGCACATGGATCAGTTCCCCTCCGAGCTGGAGCCCAAGTTGGCCACTCTCTTCCAGGAGTCCTTCGGACGGCGGCTTCGCCCAGACTGGCTGGAGGTGCGTGAGGTGAAGGGCCTCCTCCTGGCGGAGTCGGGCCGGGCGGCGGCGCTGGTCCTGGAGGGGATCCGGGGAGTCGCCTACCTGGACAAGTTCGTCGTCACCCCGGAAGCCCAGGGCGAGGGGCTAGCCGGCGCGCTCTGGCAGGCGCTGGTGGCCCGCTACCCCCAACTCTACTGGCGTGCCCGGGTGGCGAACCCGGTGAATAGCTGGTACTTCCGGCGAGCGGACAGCACACTGAAACGAGACGGTTGGGTGGCCTTCACCCGCGGAATCCGGGAGCCCGATCTGGAACGGGAGGCCGCCGAGGACGCTCTGGTCCGGGACTCGGGCTGGATCCCTGGAGAGGAGGAGGGAGAATGACGACGCCCGTAGCCATCATCGGAGGAAGAGGGTACGCGGGAGCCACGTTTCTGGACTTGCTCCACGGTCACCCGAAGCTGGAGCTGGCCCTGGCGAGCTCTTCCAGTCGATGGGGTCAGACGCTGGAGTCGGTGGCTCCGGAATGGAAAGGGAGCTCCCGGACCTTCGAAACCCTGGAGCCCGGCCAGGTGGGAGAGGTGGACGCCGGGGTTTGGATCCTGGCCCTCCCCAACGGGCTCAGCGATCCCTGGGTCCAGGCCCTGAACCGCGCCCACCCCGATGCCGTCATCGTGGACCTGGGAGCGGACTACCGGTTCGACTCCGAGTGGTTCTACGGCCTGCCGGAGCTCACCCGACAGTCCAGAGGAGAAGCCCGCCTCATCTCCAACCCGGGTTGCTACGCCACAGGGGCGCAGCTCGCGCTGGCGCCGGTGGCGGAGTCCCTCCAGGGGCTGCCCGTCCTCTTCGCGGTGTCGGGTTACAGCGGAGCGGGTCGAACCCCCTCCCCTCGAAACGACCCGGAGCGGCTGGCGCAGAACCTCATACCCTACTCCCTCACCGGACATCTTCACGAGCGGGAGGTGGGTCACCATCTGGGCCGAGAGGTTCGGTTCAGTCCCCACGTGGCTCAGTTTTTCCGGGGGATCTCCATCACGGTGGCGGCGGAGTTCGCGGACCCGGTGGAACCCTCGGATCTTCTGGACCGATTCGCCGCCGCGTTCGACGGCGAACCCCTGGTGGGTGTACAGGCGGAGGTCCCCGAGATCCGGGAGGTGCGGGAGACGCCCCACACCCTGATCGGAGGCTTCCAGGTGGACGCACGAGATCCGCGACGGGCCCACTGGGTGGTGGTCCTGGACAACCTTCTCAAGGGAGCGGCCAGCCAGGCCCTCCAGAACGTGAACCTCGCCTTGGGGCTGGATGAAACCCTGGGGGTGCTACCGTGAGCGACCCCCTGTGGAAGAAGGGAGATGGCCCCGTGGACACGGACCCCGAGATCATGGCCTTCCTGGCCGGGAGGGACGTGATCCTGGACCGGGAGCTCCTCCCCTTCGACATCCAGGCCACCGGAGCCCATGCGGCGGGGCTGGCCCGGATAGGTCTCCTGACGCAGGAGGAGCTGGAGGCTACGCGGACCAGCCTTCGAGAGCTCCAGGAGGCCTTCGAGGATGGAGGGTTCGTCCTGGATCATCGGTTCGAAGACGGGCACTCGGCCATCGAGGCCTGGCTCGTGGATGAGCTGGGGGAGACGGGCCGGAAGATCCACACGGGCCGAAGCCGAAACGACCAGGTCGCCGTGGCCATGCGCCTCTACCTGAGAGATCGGCTGGATCGGCTGGAGGCCGTCTGCGCCCGGATCGCGGAGCGGTGCCTGGAACGAGCCCGAAAGGAGGCCCAGGTCCCCATGCCGGGACACACCCACCTCCAGCGGGCCATGCCCTCCTCCCTGGGGCTATGGTGGGCGGGCCACGCCGAGGCATTCCTGGACGACATGGAGCTGGCGAGCCTGGTACGGGACTGGCTCAACGCCTCTCCTCTGGGGACCGCCTCCGGGTTCGGCGTGAACCTTCCGCTGGACCGGGATGAAGTCGCGCAGGAGCTCGGGTTTCCCCGACTGGTGGTGAACCCCCAATACGCTCAAAACAGCCGGGGAAAGGTGGAACTCCGGGCCCTGGACGCTCTGGCGGCGGCCACGGGGGACCTAAGACGAGTGGCGTGGGACCTGAGCCTCTATGCCAGCGACGAGTTCGGCTACCTGAGCCTGCCGGACCGGTACTGCACCGGCTCGTCCATCATGCCCAACAAGCGAAACCCGGACACGGTGGAGCTCCTTCGGGCTCTACACGCCGAGGTGGTGGGGGCCCGGGGGGAGCTGGACACCCTGCTGGGTCTCCCCTCGGGCTACCACCGGGACCTACAGGGCGCGAAGGGACCGGTGCTTCGGGCTTTCGCATCCGGGCTGGAGGCGCTGGGCCTCCTTCCGGGACTCCTGGACGGAGTGGAGTGGAACACCGACCGACTCCGAAACTCCATCTCGGCGGAGCTTTACGCCACGGACCGAGCCAACGAGCTGGTGGCCCAGGGTCGGGCCTTTCGAGACGCGTACCGGCAGGCGGCGGCCGAAGCGGGAGGGTTGGAGGGACGTAGCCCGGAGGAAAGCCTGGAGGCCCGGTCGTCCCCCGGGGGATCCGGAAACCTGCTGCTGGACCGCCTGGAAGCCCGTCTACACCGGGATCGGTGACCACGATGTTCTCCCCTCCTTCCGGGTGGACACCGACTTGCGCCAGTTCATGGGGTCGGGCACCTTCCTCCCATCAGGTCCCCCTGAGACACATGGTGGAGGATCGTGCCTAAGACGTCCCGAGGGAGATCCAGCTTCCGGGTCCACCGGGCGGGCGGTCCAGGATCCTCCCGGGTGTCGGCCTACTACGAGCTCACCAAGCCCGGCATCGCCGGGTTCGTGGTCATTACCGCGGGGGTGAGCTACTATGTGGCCGTCGGGGGCCAGGCGACGTTCGTTCCCGTCATCCACACCCTCCTGGGAGTGTTCCTGGCCACGGCGGGAGCATTGGCCCTGAACCAGTACATCGAGCGTGCGGTGGACGGGCTCATGGAACGCACCCGCTCCCGCCCCCTTCCCTCTGGGCGCCTGAGTCCCGCCCGCGCCCTCCTTTTCGGCCTCGCCCTCCTGATTGGAGGAGTCCTGCACCTGGGGTTCCTGGTGGGTTGGCTCCCGGCGCTCCTCACCCTGGCGTCCGCGATAGCCTACAACGGCATCTATACCCCCATGAAGCCACGCTCTTACATGGCCACCCTCCTGGGGGCCATCCCGGGCGCCATGCCGGCCCTCATCGGGTGGAGCGCGGCCACCGGCGCCGTCACCCTGGGAGCCCTGGTGCTCTTCGCCATCGCCTTCCTCTGGCAGCTTCCTCACGTTCTGGCACTGGCGTGGCTCCTGCGGGAGGACTACGAGCGTGCGGGGTTTTTCCTCTCCCCTCCAGCGGATCCCGCGGGCAAGGTTATCGGACGCCAGATGATCCTCTATTCCACTGCGCTTCTTCCCATCAGCATCCTCCCCACCTTCCTGGAGCTAACAGGCGGGCTGTACCTCTCCGGTGCTCTGGTCCTGGGCACGGGGCTCCTGGCTCTGAGCGTCCGGGCCCATCTCCACATGACCCGGGCTCGGGCCCGGAGCGTGTTCCTGGCGTCTCTGGGCTACCAACCCCTCTTGCTCGGCCTCATGCTCCTGGATACGGTCCCGGCCTGAGCACGATCCGCCGCGCCCCATCCAAGCGACTGAAGCGGCACACATTCGTCACCCTTGCTCCAGGAGACGGCATCATGCGCCCGTTCCTCCTCCTCCTCACAATCCTCCTTCTCCCCCTGTCCACCTCCATCTTCGCGCAGGAGACGGTGGAGCAGGGCCACTCCGCCCTTCTCAGCCAGGGATCGGTCCTGGGCACCGTGCCCGCCGACACGGCACGGGGAGAGGCTGATCGCCGCCAACGCATTCGAGAGCTGGGAGTGGAGGTGGGGATCTTCCCCACCGGGCCGGAAAACGCCATCACCGATGTGGAAGGGGTGCGTGTGGGCCAGGTCACGGTCCAGGAGGGAGACCGGGTGAACACCGGCATCACCGCCGTCCTCCCCCACGGAGGAAACCTCTTCCGGGACCGGGTCCCGGCGGCGATCCATGTGGCCAACGGGTTCGGAAAGTTGCTGGGGCTCACCCAGGTGCGGGAGTTGGGTGAGCTGGAGACCCCCATCCTCCTCACCTGCACCCTCTGTGTCTGGCAGGCCGCCGATGCCATGGTGGAGTGGCTTCTGGAAGGGGAAGGAATGGAGAACGTTCGCTCCATCAATCCGGTGGTGGGGGAGACCAACGATGGAGGGCTCAACGACATCCGGAACCGCCCCATCGAACCCCACCATGTGCGGCAGGCGCTGGAAGAGGCCCGAGAGGGGCCGGTGGACGAGGGTTCGGTAGGAGCCGGTACCGGAACCCGGGCCTTCGGGTGGAAGGGAGGGATCGGAACGAGCAGCCGGGTC
>SKZC01000395.1 GCA_007127575.1 Gemmatimonadota bacterium | reverse complement strand
TGCAGGAGCTTCGGGAGGCGGACGGCGCCGAAGCCATCGAGATGGACGAGTGGACAGTGACACCGGACTGGAACGGCGAGCCGTTCGACTTCGACATCGCCCTGGGCTACTTCCTCTTCCAGGGGCCCGAGGACACGGAAGGTGACGAAGGGGGCCGGAGGCGGGACGGCTCCGGCGATGGGGACGGCGCCGACGACGAAAGCGACGCCGCTGACAGCAACGCTGCCGACCACAGCGACGACACCGACGACGGGGACCGCGGCGACCATGAGCGCGACGCAGGCGAAGACCCCGTGTCCGGGTAGGAACCAGCGTTCGTCGCCGCCCGAGGGCGTCGGCCCAACCGCCGCCCTCCTACCGCGGAAATCCCCAAAAGCCCGTGCGGGAGCTGCGAAGAGTGGGGGAATGAGGTTCTCAGAGGGTGCGGATTCCCCGTCCGCTCGCGCCTAGCTCGACGCCTGGGGAACCGAAGCCCGCAGGTGACGCGAATTCCGCAAGGTCCTCTCCAACGAGAGCCATTTGAAGGATCTGGACCCTTTTCCTCCACGTCTCCTCCGCCCGCACCGGGTGGGAGCGCCCCCGGCTCGGTGCCGGCGTCCCGCTTCCCCCAGGGGCCTTCTAAGATCCGCGGCGAACCCGCGTTGACAGGCGGGGTACACCGGGCTAGCGTTGGGTTCGCCGGCAGGCCGGGGCCGTGGCGGCCACCGTCCTTCGACGGCACCCACTTTTTCCCGCGTAGCTCAGTTGGTAGAGCAGGTGGCTGTTAACCACCGAGTCGCAGGTTCGAGTCCTGCCGCGGGAGTTCAGCCCGTCCGCTGGCCCTGGATCTGGCCGCCCTCCATTCCGGCGGACCAGCTCCCTTCGAACTCGTCCCCCTCGAAGACGATACGGATCTCCAGGGGCTCACCCTGGGCGTTCCCGGAAGCCCGAAGCTCCTGCTCCTCCACGGTGATCCGCGTGAGGGGGATGGGCCCCATCCCGGCCGCGGCGCCGGGCACGATCCGGCCTTCGTAGGCGCCCGGCTCCCCGGAGATTTCTAGAGTGCCGGTGATGGTCTGCCCCTGGACCTGGGTCTGGAATTCGAAGCTTCCCACCGGATCCAGGACGTCGGGACCACCCCGGAGTGCGCACCCGGAGGCCAGGAGGAGGAGGGTCAGGGTGAGAACGAGGGCGTGACGCACGGTTCACCTCCTGGATGTGGAAAGGGCTCTACCTGCCGTCGCCTCCGTCTGGCCCGCCGTCTCCGTCCACCGACGAAATCGACGAGGGCGCATCGCCGTCCAGCACGTGCCGGATCCGCTCCGCCAGCTCCTTGGGGGAGAAGGGCTTTTGGAGGAAGATGGTCCCCGGCTCCAGAAGTCCCTGCCGGATGAGGTCCTTGTCGGCGTATCCGGACATGTAAAACACCTTGATCCCGGGCCGGCGCCGGAGGAGCTCCCGGCCCACCTCCACCCCGTTCATCCCCGGCATCATGATGTCGGTAAGGACGAGGTGGATGGGCGACGTCGTGGCGTCGGCCACGCGGATCGCCTCCTCCCCAGAAGAGGCGGCAAGAACCTCGTAGCCGAATCGGGTGAGCCCCCGTTGCGCCACGGCTCGAACCGCCGGGTCGTCCTCCACCAGGAGGATCCGCTCGGTTCCACGGGCATTCCTATCCTTCACGTCCTTCACGGCCGGCCCCCCTTCACTGGGCCTACTGCTAGGCTGATTCTGGTTCGCTCCAGGACCGCCGTGGGCACCGTCGCGGCGGCACCGGCGGGGAGCAACGGGGGTGAATCATCGTGGCTCCGTCATCGGATCGCAAGGGCTGGTTTTGGAAGTGGTCTTTTCAGGAACCTTCCCTTCGCCGATCTTGCGTCGTCGCTGTCGTGGCGCGCTTTGTCAGGGATCGGCGCATCCACGAATCACGCAAGAATCGGAAGGGCCGATCCACGGCCCGTCAGGGAGGTAGGGAGAGGTGTTCGAGACGAATGTCCGGGCCCGGAGTTACGAGCTGGACGCCTTCGGGCATGTGAACCACGCCGTCTTCCTCAATTATCTGGAGGGCGCCCGATTCGACGCGCTGGAGGTCGCCGGGTTCGATCCCGCGACCCTGGAGGAACGGGGGTGGGGAGTTCACGTGGTTCGGGTGGAGGTGGACTACAAGCGGGAAGTCCGCCTGGGCGACCGGCTCCGGATCCAGACGCGCCCCGAGCAGCTCCGGAATACCAGCATGATCCTCCGCCAACGCATCCTCCTGGAGGGGCAGCCCGGCGAAACGGTGGTGGAAGCCCGGGTGGTGCTGGTCTGGGTGGGGGAGGACGGACGGCCCATGCGGATCCCCGACGAAGTCCGGACCGCCTTCCATCCCCCCAGACCCACGCCGTAGGAGCCTGTCCGCCTCCGGAGGGGAGCTCAGCTCCCGGGCCGGTAGTTCAGGAGGAAGGTGAGCCCCAACCGTTGGTAGTAGTGGTCCCCGATGTCCGTTTCCGCCCGGGTCCATCCCAGCCGTACGCTCCCGTCCAGGTTCCGGGCCAGGGGCCGGGAGAGGGAGACGTACGCGATGGAGGCGTTGTCCGCCTCCTCCCCGGGGATGAGCCGGGCGAACTCGGTGGGGTGGACGTAGCGCTTGGCGGTGAGGAGCGCGAAGAGGGTGAGGTCCACCTCTCCCCACACCGGGGTGGAGAGCACGGTCTGGACGCTGAGGGCATCGTACTCCGGCCGCCGGGAGTTGGAGCGGTTCGCCGCCACCTCCACCCCCACCTGGCTGTAGACGAGCTGAGGTCGGCTCCAGACCGCCCCGGCACGGTACGTCCGGTCCCGGCGAAAGGGATCCTCTTCGGCGAAGGTGGCCTGGCGGGGGAAGCGGGCGCCGGTGAATCCGGCGTAACCCCGGACCGAGGAGCCGCCGGCAAGCCCCCAGGTGGACCCCATCTCCAGCTCCAGAGCCTCCCGGTCCAGAAGCCGGAGGCTCGGGGCGTGGGCCGGAGCGTGGTAGCGGGCCCATTCACCCTGAACCCGCGTGTCCAGAAGGAGCCCGTTCCAGGGGGCTAGCTCCCAGGCCACTGCGGTCCGCCCTCCCCAGTAGGCGGGCTGGAGGAAGAGGGGCATGGGAGGGCGGTCGCTCACCTCGCGCCCCCGGACGTGACCCTGGACCCGGAAGAGGCCCAGCTCGGGAACCCTACGTTGATAGGTGGCCTCGGCCCGGCCCACCCACTCCCGAGGGGCGTAGTCCTGAAACTCGAAGCCGGTGGCAGCGAACTGCCGGAGCCCACTGTCGAAGGAGAGGCGGAGCTGTTGCACCTCTCCCGAGAGGAAGCCCACGCTCCCCCGCACGCCGAACTCCCCCACGGCGGCGGCGGCGTACTCGGTGGAGTCCACGGCGGTGACGGCGGCGCTGGGGAGGTTGCCCTGATATCCCTCCACCGCACCCCCGCCGGTGAATACCAGGTCCTCCACGTCGAAGCGGAGCTGGGCCTCGCTGGCCGGAGCCCCGGCCAGAAGGAGGACGGCGGCCAGGAGCCAGGAGGGAAGCCCTCGGGGGCTCCCACCCGCTGGCCGCCCCTCCCCCCGGCGACGCCTCACCGCACCCCTCCCGGGATGAGCTCCAGGAACTCCTCGGCCTGGGCCCGAGTCTCGTCCCGAACCTCCGCCGCCTGGTCCCGAAGGATGCGGAGCAGGGCGATCTGCTCCTCCAGAGGGAGATCGCCCAGATACGTCTCCATCTCGTCGCCGGGAAGCCCCTCGGGGCGAGGTTGGCCCGGAGTGGGTGCCCGGGGGGCGATCATGAGATCGTCGAAACGGGCGATCCCCGCCTCCTGGTCCTGAAGGGTCCGGTCCCGGCGGAGCCTCCGCTCCAGGGCCTCCAGCCGGCCGTCGATCTCTTCCAGGACGGCGTCGAATTCCTGGACCCGTGAGGCCAGGAGGTTGTACTTGGCCCGGGTTTCGGCGGGGCCGTCCCGGGGATCGGGCTGGATGTCGGGAGCCGGGAGGATGGGCACCTCCTGAAGGCTCTCCACCTCCGCTTCCACCGATCGGACCTGGCGGCGGACCTCCGCCAGCTCCTCCAGCACCCCTTCCCGCTCCTGGGCGCCGGCGGCGTCCTCCAGCGCCTCCAGGAGCTCCTCTTCTCGCTCATCCAGCACCCGGATGAACCGCCGGCCCACCTCGTCCAGGCTCCGGTCCGCTTCCTCCAGCCTCCGGTCCAGCTCCTCCAGGGCCCGGGCCTGACTGTAGAAGCCGGCCATGGCGTCGGCTAGTCGGCCCTCGTCTCCGGCGGACCGGGCGGCCCGTACCTGGTTCAGGGTGGAGTTGTAGAGCTCCTGAGCCCGAGCTCGCTCCTCCACCGCATCCTCGTACGCCGCCCGGACGCGGGCGTACTCCGCCTCCAGGTCGGCGAGCTGCGCGCCGGCCCCCGCGGCCCCCGCAAGGAGAAGGACGGCCGCCGCCCATACGATCCCCAGGAGCCGGGACAGGGGGGGCATGATCAGGCCTCGATCCCGTACTTTTCGAGCTTGTAGTAGAGGGCGCTGGGCTTGATCCCCAGCAGCCGGGCGGCCTCGGCCTTCACCCCGCGGGCCTGCTCCAGGGCCTGACGGAGGAGCCTCTCCTCCATTCCCTCCACCATCTGGTTCAGGTCCGTGCCCCCGCTGGGAATGGGGTTCACCTCCGGCCCTCTCGACTCCGCGCTCTGCACCCGCTCCAGGCTGGGAAGGTGATCCGGCCGGAGCACCTCGCCCTCCGCCAGGACCAGGGCTCGTTCCACCACGTTCTCCAGCTCCCGGACGTTGCCGGGCCAGTGGTAGCCCTGGAGCACCTCCACCGCCTCCTCCGACACCCCGGAGACCGGCGAGCAGGTGCGGTCCCGGAGCTTCTCGATGAAGTGGCCCACCAGGACGGGAAGGTCGTCCAGCCGCTCCCGAAGGGGCGGGAGGTGGATGGGCACCACGTGGAGGCGGTAGAAGAGATCTTCCCGGAACCCGTTCCCCGAGAGGAGCTCCCCCTCGTCCTGGTTTGTGGCGGCGATGATCCTCACGTCCACGGGGACCGTCTCTTCGCCTCCTACCCGCTCCAGCTCCCGCTCCTGGAGGACCCGGAGGAGGCGGACCTGGGTGGTGGGGGAGATGGTGGCGATCTCGTCCAGGAAGAGGGTACCCCCGTCGGCCAGCTCGAAGCGGCCCCGGCGGCGGCGCTCCGCCCCGGTGAAGGCACCCTTCTCGTGACCGAAGAGCTCCGAGTCCAGGAGGCTCTCGGAGAGAGCCCCGCAATTCACGCGGATGAAGGGACCCTCGGCCCGGGCGGAGCCGGCGTGGATGGCCCGGGCCACCAGCTCCTTCCCGGTCCCCGACTCTCCGTAGATCATGACGGTGGAGTCGCTGGGCGCCACCCTGCCGATCCACCGGAAGAGCTCCAGCATGGGGGGCGACTCTCCTACCAGCTCGCCGTAGCGGGGTTCGGCCTCCTCCCGAAGGTAGGTGTTTTCCACCCGGAGGTCCCGGTTTTCCCGCCGGAGCCGCTCCCGCTCCTCCCGGTTCTGGAGGAGGCGCTCCACCTTGGCCCCGAACTCCTCGGAGGAGAAGGGCTTGGTGAGGAAATCCACGGCGCCCAGCTTCATGGCCTCCACCGCCTTTTCGATGGTGCCGTAGGCGGTGATGAGGAGGACGTCCACGTCGGGGTGGGACTCCTGCACCCGCCGGAGCACCTCGATCCCGTCCATCTTGGCCATCTTCAGGTCCGTGATGACCAGGTCGGCCCCATTCTCCTCCAGGAGCTCCAGCCCCCGGGCACCGTTCTCCGCCGAGTCCGTTCGATGACCTCGGCGGCGAAGGAGGAGCTCCAGCCCCTCCCGTACGCTATCGTGGTCGTCGATGATCAGGATCCGGGCCATCGT
>SKZC01000255.1 GCA_007127575.1 Gemmatimonadota bacterium | reverse complement strand
GCCTGGGTGGCGGCGTGGCGCGCGTCCCGCTCCAGCACCTCCCGGGTGGGGTTGCGGGTCCCGGTGCGAGTCTGGGCCACATGAGCCAGCTCGTGAGCCAGGAGCCACCGACCGGAGGGCGCATTGGGACGGTACTGGCCCGACCCGAAGACGACGTGGCGGCCCAGCGAGTAGGCCCTGGCACCGAGAGAGTGCGCGGAACGGCGAGCGGCCGGCCCCGTGTGGAGTCGGACTCCCCCCAGAGGGGCCCCGAGTCGGCCTTCCATGTACCGGCGGGTGGCTCCGTCCAGCGTACGGCCAGGGGAGCGAGGAAGAGCGGAATCCAGAGGTGGAGGGCCATTCCCGCCGCCCAGGGCACCCGCCACCGCCCGATTCCCCGCCGCCCGCTGAAGGTCCAGGACCGGGTGCGTCGGCCCGTGGCCTTCTTGGTCCCGGGACCCGCCGGCTGCCGCCGAGGTCTCTCTCCCAGCGGATCTCCGGACCCTCCGACCCTCGACGACTTCCACCATGACCTCCCCGAGGTGCGCCCGGCACCTCACGGCCCTACGGCCACAGGGGTCCGGGCGGTTCGATGGTCCGAACGTAGGACGGACTTCCGGGGGAGGTCAACGATGCCGTACCTGGGAGGGATGGTCCGGCAAGGGGCGGATGGAAGGGGACTCCATTACTCTCGAGCGACGCCACGGAGCGCGGGTCCGAACCCCCCGCCCCTGCGGTCGAAAGAACCGTGCGCTACCTTCCGGCCGACGTGAAATGCATCCCCTCTTCCCACCTCCCAGGACCGCCAGCAACCCCCCGGAGTCCCAGCGCCCATGACCCCAGCCCAGTTCGGAAGAACGCCCAGCGAGCCGGAACACGACGCGGTGACCACCCAATCCCTTCATGTGGCCATGAGGGACGGGACCCAGATCGCCGCAGATGTCATGAGGCCGGCGGGTCTGCCACCGGAGGAGAAACTTCCCACCGTCCTCTTCATCGCCCGCTACTGGAGGAGCTTCGCCCTGCGAGGCCCCACTCCTCGAAATCGGGCCCCGGTAGGGCCCCGAAACCCCCTTCCCGCCTTCCTTTTGGCCCGAGGCTACGCCGTGGTCATCGCGGACTCCAGGGGGTCGGGGGCTTCCACGGGGAGCACCCCCTACCCCTTCAGCCCGGAGGAAATTCGGGATTATGGCGAGTTGGTGGACTGGGTCGTGGAGCAGCCGTGGTCGGACGGAAGGGTCGGGGCCACAGGGATCTCCTACGAGGGGATCGCCGCCGAGCTCCTTACCACCACCCAGCGGGAGGCCGTAAAGGTGGTGGTGCCCCAGCAGGCCGACATCGATCAGTACGCCGAGTTCCTCTTTCCCGGAGGGATCCGAAACGAGTGGATGGTGAACGCCTGGCAGCGCACGAACGAGAAGCTGGACCGGAACGAGATTCCCCCCGAGTGGAGTCCCGGGGACCGGGAGGGCTACTCCCTCATCCACCGGGTGGTGGGACGCCTCAGCATGATCCTTCTCAAGGGAGTTCGGCCGGTGGACGAGGACCCGGAGGGCTCCCTCCTGGCGAAAGCCATCGCGGATCACCGGGACAACGCGGACGTGGCCGCCTACGCCCGGACGGTCACCTACCGGGACGATCCTTTCGGGGCCTCAGGGGTGAGCATCGACGATCTGAGCACGATCCGCTACCAGGAGGAGATCCAGCACTCCGGCACCCCGCTCTTCACCTGGGGAAGCTGGTTGGACGGGAGCACTGCGGACGGGGTACTTCGGAGGTTCGTCTCCTACTCCAACCCGCAGCGGGCCGTCATCGGCGCGTGGAGCCACGGGTACGTCAACCACGGAAGCCCCTACCGCTCCCCAACCACCCATCTGGAGCCCCGGATCGAGGAGCTCTGGCAGGAGCTGGTGGACTACTTCGACCTCCATCTGAAAGGGCGCACGGCTTCTCGGCTCCAGGGGAAGGAGCTCTTCTACTTCACCATGGGAGAGGAGGAGTGGAAGGTCACCGACCTCTGGCCGCCGAAGGGAGCAACCACGGAGCGCTGGTACCTGGCGGACGCCGCTGGGCTGGACCGTGAGCCGCCGAAGGAGGAGTCGGCCTCGGACCGCTATACCGTGGACTTCGAGGCTACCACGGGGAGAAGCAACCGCTGGCGGACCCAGGACGGAGTGACGAAGGTGATCTACGGGGACCGGGCCCAGGGGCACGGCCGCCTCCTCACCTACACCAGTCCACCCCTGGCGGAGGACATGGAGGTCACCGGCCACCCGGTGATCACCCTTCATGTGGCCTCCACACACTCGGACGGAGCCTTCTACGTCTATCTGGAGGATGTGGACGAGGAGGGTCGGGCCGTCTATCTCACCGAGGGGCAGCTTCGCGCCATCCACCGGCGTGTGTCCGACGCCTCCCCGCCCCTCAGGACCTTCGTTCCGCATCGGTCCTTCCGAAGGGAGGACGCGCTGCCTCTGGAGCCCGGTGAGGTGGCGGAGCTCCGGTTCGGCCTCCTTCCCGTTTCGGCGCGGATCCCAGAGGGCCATCGGCTCCGTGTAGCCATCGCGGGACACGACGCCCACACCTTCCTGCGGATCCCGGAGGAGGGTACGCCCACGGTGACGGTGCATCGGAGCCGCGCGCACCCGTCCCACATCGAAGTACCCGTGGTGAAGGGAACACGGGGCTGAGGTCGGCTACCGGCGGCATCCTGCTCGGTGGCCTCCGCCCGCGACCTCGGTGACCTCCCCCGGCGGCGGGGAGGGCGGGGAGCTCAGAACGGCCTGATCCGACCTTCCCGAATCGCTGCCGGAGGCGGGGAGCCGGACAGAGCCGCCGCCGTCCCCAGGCGGAGTCTGGGCGCATCGAAGCTTCCCTCCGTCACCTCCAACCCCTCTCCCGCATCGTCCTGGGCGGTGAACTCGAAGGTGCCGACCATCCGCTCCTCAGAGAGCTCGGTGAGGATGAGCTCTCCCTCCTCCAGCGTGTAGGCGGCCTCCACGGTGGAGAACTCGTCGAACTGGAGCCAGGGCTCCGACATTCCGAAGAGGACCATTCCGTCATCCAGCTCGAAGGTGCCTGCCGAGGACGGCGGGTCACCCTCCACCCAGATCCAGATGAGATCGAAGCCCCCTCCCTCCGCCACGCGCTGGGCTACGATGTCCTGGCTTCCGAAATCGGTATCGTAGGCGGTGATAACCCACTCCGGATCCAGAAACCCCGCCTGGAGGTCCAACAGGAAATCCGTGGAGAGCTCGAAGGTGCCGGACCTCGCTTCCGAATACACGAAGCTCATTTCGCCAAAGAGCTCCACGGGAGCCGCACGTACCTCCACGCTGATCTGGGCCGGCTGGAGGTCCCCCGCCGTCACTGTCACGATGGCGGTCCCCTGGCCCACGCCCTCGATGGTTCCTCCTTCCACGGTGGCCACCGCTTCGTCATCCACGGACCACTCGATCTCGTAGCCCTCGGGGACCGAGACGAAGGCCTCTCCGTCCTGGTCCAGAATCTGAGCGTTCACCGTCACCGCCTCATCCACGTCGAGCTCAAGCGCTATCTGGTCCAGCACCAGGGTCGTGGGCACCCGTGGCTCCGTAGAGTCACTGCAGGCAACGAGGAGGAGGGCGGTGAGGAATGCGGCAAGGACTCGGGCCGGTGAAGGGGAACGCATCGGGTCTCCGATTGGGGGGACGACGGGGGCGGCTTCCTGTTCAACACGGCCCTCCGCCCGAAGTTGCATCTCCACCGGGTTCGGCGGCACCTCGCTCTCCATGAGGGAGGCCGTGTTCACACCTCGCCACCCACCGTTCTTGCCCCCCATCCCCTGCCAGACCTACGTTCTCGCTCGTTGGTTCCGGCCGGTGCTCTCCGCTTTCCCGACCCCCACCCATGATCGTCTACCACTCCGACAAGACGGGCTTCGCCAAGGACGTGGAGACGGGAGAGATCGACTCCATCATCCTGGACAACTTCCGGAGCGCGGTGGGGCACGGAGTGGGGGAGTCGGAGCGGCGGGCCTGGCATCAGTCCCTCACCCACATGCACGTGGTGCTGTCGGACCAGGGGATCCCCGCCGACTGCGGGGTCTGCGTCGAGCTCCAGATCCCTCAGACCTCGAAGCGCATCGACTTCATCGTAGCGGGACAGGACCACCGGAAGCGGGACCGGGCGGTCATCGTGGAGCTCAAACAGTGGACCGAGGCCGAGCGGACCCCCATGGACGGGATCGTCCGGACCTTCGTGGGTGGGGCGAAACGGGAGATGAGCCATCCCTCCTACCAGGCCTGGTCCTACGCCGGCCTCCTCCGGGACTTCAACGAAGCGGTGTACGAAGGGGACATCGAGCTCCACCCCTGCGCCTTCCTGCACAACTTCACCGACGGACGCCAGCTCACCCATCCCCACTACCGCCGCTACACGGAGGAGGCCCCCCTCTTCGTGAAGCGGGACGTCCAGCGTCTCCGGGAGTTCATCAAGAAGTACGTGAAGTACGGAGACCGGAAGGAGATCATCTTCCGCATCGACCAGGGGAAGATCCGCCCCTCCAAGCGCCTGGCGGAAAGCATGGCCGGCCTCCTTCGGGGAAACCCCGAGTTCACCATGATCGACGATCAGAAGGTGGTCTACGAGCGGGCACTCCACCTGGCGGAGACCACGACGGGGACCGACAACCGGGTTCTCCTGGTTCACGGGGGGCCGGGAACCGGGAAGTCCGTGGTGGCCGTGAACCTTCTGGTGGAGCTCATCCGGCGCCGACACTTGACCCAGTATGTCACGAAGAACGCGGCCCCCCGAGCCGTCTTCGAGACCAAGCTCACCGGGGTCATGTCCAAGACGAAGTACTCCAACCTCTTCAGGGGATCCGGGGCGTTCATGACTGCGGACCGGAACGCCTTCCGGGTCCTGGTGGTGGACGAGGCCCACCGACTCAACGAGAAGTCGGGGTACTTCCAGAACCAGGGGGAGAACCAGGTGAAGGAGCTCATCGAGGCGTCCAACCTCACCGTCTTCTTCCTGGACGAGGACCAGCGGGTGACGTTCAAAGACATCGGTACCCGGGAGGAGATCCTCCGGTGGGCCCGAGCCTCCGGCGCCGCCGTGGAGGAGATGGAGCTGGAGTCCCAGTTCCGCTGCAACGGCTCGGATGGGTACCTGGCCTGGCTGGACGACGTCCTCCAGATCCGGGAGACGGCCCACAAGAACCTCTCCGGCATCGACTACGACTTCCAGGTGTTCACGTGTCCCAACGAGCTGCGGGCGACCATCGAGGAGCGGAACCTGGAGACGAACCGGTCCCGCATGGTGGCCGGCTACTGCTGGGACTGGAAGAGCAAGAAGGACCCCGAGGCGCTGGACGTCACCATCCCGGAGCACGACTTCGCCATGCGCTGGAACCTCACGGAAGACGGGAGCCTCTGGATCGTGAAGCCCAGCTCCATCAACGAGATCGGGTGCATCCACACGTGCCAGGGGTTGGAGTTGGATTACGTGGGTGTGGTGGTGGGAGAGGACTTGGTGGTCCGGGAGGGCCGCGTGGTGACCCAACCGGAGAAGCGAGCCCGGCACGACCGCTCCATCTTCGGCTACAAGAAGATGCTCAAGGAAGACCCGGAGAAGGCCCGGAAGGAGGCCCGGGCCATCATCCTCAATACCTACCGCACCCTCATGACCCGGGGCATGAAGGGGTGCTACATCTACTGCGTGGACCCTGAAACCCAGGAATACTTCCAGGAGCGCAGCCGCCGCCCCACGGCGTAGCGCCCACAACCCGGAGCCCGGGAGGACCCCCTTTTCATGGCCGAGATCGAACAGCTTACCCAGGAGATCCGAGCCTTCGCCGAAGCGCGGGACTGGAGCCGATTCCACACCCCGAAGAACCTGGTCATGGCCCTCTCGGTGGAGGTAGCCGAGCTCGCGGAGCACTT
>SKZC01000271.1 GCA_007127575.1 Gemmatimonadota bacterium | reverse complement strand
TGGTCATCGGACTCCTCAGCTCCTTCGCTCCCGGCAGACGAGTCCTTTCCGTGAGAAATCACGGGCCGGCAGAACCGGAGGCCCAACGTGTGGAGCTCGCGAAGCTCCGTCTCTCCGAGCTGGGGGTACCGCTCGGCGAGGTAATCCATGGTCTCCTCCATCCACTCCTTCTGATCCTCCTCCGCCGCCTGGAGCACCCCGCAGCGGTTGATGTGGCTGAAGAGCTCGTCCCTCGCACGATCCATTAGCTCCTTCTTGTTCGACATCCTCTCCTCCATTTATAGGTGTCAGGGTGGAAGGCCGAACCGGCACCACGAGCCCGGCCTGTTGTGGCAGGTTGTTTCACCTGTAGCTGTTTAGTCTAACCCAACTCCCACCAACTGTGCAAACGAACCCCGACCCATTTCATGGTGCCGGCGAGAGCGGAGAAACGCTCGATCCGGTGAGCCTGGAGGTGTTCCGCCACCTCTTCACCGCCGCGGCAGAGGAGATGGGGGCGGCGCTCCGCCGCTCCGCCTTCTCACCGAACATCAAGGAGCGGCGAGACTATTCCTGTGCCGTCTTCTCACCGGAGGGAACCCCGGTGGCTCAGGGAGACCACATGCCGGTTCACCTGGGAGCCATGCCCATGAGCGTCCAGTGGACGCTTCAGGAGTTGGGTCCCCTGGAGCCGGGGGACATCGCCTGCCTCAACGACCCCTTCGCCGGAGGAACCCACCTTCCTGATATTACCCTCGTGGCGCCGGTGTTCTCCCGGGCCACATCGGAGCGGCTGGGTTACGTGGCCTCCCGAGCCCACCACTCGGACGTGGGCGGTAGCGCGCCGGGCTCCATGCCCCTGGCCCGGGAAATCTACCAGGAAGGCCTTCGCATTCCTCCCAGCCTCCTCCACAGGAAAGGAGAGCCTGACGAGACCTTCATGAGGCTCCTCCTCGCCAATGTACGAACTCCGGACGAACGAACCGGTGACCTGGCGGCTCAGCTCGCCTCCCTCCACACGGGAGGCCTCCGTCTGCAGGAGTTGGCCGAGCGACGGGGAAGCCAGATGGTGCTGAAGGCCATGGAGGCTGTGGTGAGCTACGGGGAGCGGCTCCTCCGAGCGGGGATCGAACGGATCCCGGATGGCCGCTTCACCGCGTCCGATGTGCTGGACGACGACGGCTTCGGAAGCGGCCCCGTAGAGATCCGGGCGTGCATCGAGGTGAAGGGGGACGGAATGGAGGTGGACTTCGCCGGTTCCGCGTCTCAGGTCCCCGGCGGGGTAAACGCCGTGGCCGCCATCACGACCTCCGCCACCCGGTACGTGGTCCGCTGCGTGGTGGAGGAGCTCCTGGGGATGTCCCTCCCAGCGGGAGGAGGCGCCATGGAAGCGCTTCACCTCCGGCTCCCTTCCGGCTCCGTGGTGGCGGCAGTCCCCCCCGCAGCCGTGGCCGCAGGGAACGTGGAAACCAGCCAACGCATCACGGACGTGCTGTTCCAGGCCCTGGCTCAGGCGCTCCCGGACCGCATTCCGGCGCTCTCCCAGGGGACCATGAACAACCTGGCGGTTGGAGGAGAGGACCCGCGGACGGGGACTCCTTTCACCTATTATGAGACCGCTGGGGGTGGGATGGGCGGCGGACCCCGGGGAGAGGGTCTTTCCGGAGTCCACAGCCACATGACCAACTCGCTCAACACACCCATTGAGGCGTTGGAACACGCGTACCCCATGCGGGTGGTCCGGTACGGACTGCGCCGGGGCTCTGGCGGGTCCGGACGCCACGGAGGAGGAGACGGCCTCCGCCGGGACCTCCTCTTTCTGGGACCGGCGGAGGTCACCCTCCTCACCGAACGGAGGGTGACCCGACCGAGAGGCCTCCAGGGCGGTGGAGAGGGCTCGCCTGGAGAGAACGTGATCATTTCGGGTTCGGAGGAGCGGAAGCTCCCGGGAAAGGTCCAGCTCCGGGTGCAGAGCGGAGAGGTCCTGAGCATCCGAACCCCTGGAGGGGGCGGGTGGGGCCGAGTTGAGGCGGGCGCCACCGGGGAGGGAGCCCGGGAGCCCCACCCTGAATCCCATGGAGAAACGAGGGATCCATGAACCTACAGTTGGCCTTGGTATGCGACGACGCCCGAACCACGTCCGAGGGAAAGCTGGACGTCCACGGCATCTTCAACGACCTCTTCGCCCCGGGATTCCCGGCGAAGCAGGACCGGATGATCCTGGTTCTGGTCCTGGAATGGGACCGAAAGGATGAGGGTCGGCATAAGTTCAAGGTGGACCTCCTGGACCCCTCGGGCCGTCCCACCCTCACGGTGGACGGCCACTCCGACGTGGATCCCCGAGCCCCGGACCGTCCACCGGCCCGGACCCGCCTCATCCTCCCCATGGAGGAGGTGGTCTTCCCTTCTCCGGGCCGATACACCTTCCGGATCCAGGTGAAGGGAACCGCCCTTCCGGGGCCGTCTCTCCATTTGGTGGAGGCCAAAGAGCCCGTTCAGGAACGGGGCTGAGGAAGCTCCGTGGAGGCCGCTGACTCCGAGGTGGTGGAGATTCGACGCCCCGGCGTCTGGGTTCGCTGCTCCGCAAATGCAGAGGAATGGGTGCGGCCGCTTCTGGACGAGGGCCCCACCCTCTACGCCGCGGCCGGCCGGCGGCGACGGGAGGAACCGCTCGGGCCGGAGCTGGCGGGGCGTGGGGCTGTCTTTCTGGTAGAGGGGCCGAACGACACGAAGTGGGCCGTCCGCCACTACCTCCGCGGGGGCTGGATGGCACCCGTTCTGGGGGACCGGTTCCTCCCCCCCCTGACACCCCTGGGAGCGTACCGACCCTTTCAGGAGGCCCGGGCCAGTGATCGTCTCCGGCGTCGAGGTGTGGCCACTCCCAAGGTGGTAGCGGCCGCCGTCTATCCCGGCCCGGTGTGGTACCGAGGCGACCTGGTCACCGAGTACGTGGAGGGCTACCAGGAGCTGGTCCGCTACCTCTTCCACGTCCGCCCGGGGAGAATGGGGGGGCCGGTGGACGAGGCTCTCTACCGGGTGGGGCGGCTGGTCCGGAAGCTGGCGAGGGTCGGTGCCTACCACCGAGATTTGAACGCCAAGAACATCCTGATCCCGGACGAAATGGACTCCGGCCCCCTCCATGTGCTGGACCTGGACCGCTGTTCGGTCAGAGAGCGGAACGGAGAATGGAGTCAGGCAGGGAGGAAGATGCTCCGAAGGTTGGAGCGCTCCTTGAGGAAATGGGCAGAAACGGCCGGCCCTCCTCTCCCACCCGACGCATGGGTGGCGCTCCGGGAGGGGTACGCCGACCCCGTTCCCATCACCGACGGAGGCGCCGCCCCTCCTGATACTCCTTGAGGTGTAGTGAGATGGACCCCACCACGGGCACCCGGGATTGGATCCGGACCAGTAGCCTCTTGTCGTCGTCGGTCAAGTAGACCTCGGCCTGCCCTCCCTCGCTGAACAGGCCCCGGGCTTCGGGGATGATGGGCTGCACCACCAGGGTCTGGAAGGTCCCTGCGGGAACCTCGATCTCTTCCCGGCGAAGGACGTTCAGAATCACCGGATTCCGGTCCTTCCGGAAGTAGTTCTCCAGGGTGTAGGTCCGGCCCACCTCCAGAGGCAGGGTACGGACGTAGTAGAGGAAGGCGATGTCATCCAGGGGGAGCTCCACCCCTTCGCCGGACATCCCGTCTTCGTCCACCCGCTCCCACCGCTGCTCCTCCGGGTAGATCTCCCAGTGACGAAAGCTCTTGTAGCGAACCTGGTGAAGATCCTGAATGAAGCGACGGCTCGCCAGCGTCTCGATGTCGAACCACGATTCCTGCCGATCGTTCACCCGGGCCAGGGGGAGCCCGCCGTGGACGCCCAGCGCCACGTGGTAGGACGGCCGTCCCCGCACCGACTCCACCCCCACCACCCGAAGGTACCCCTCACCCACGGAGACCGGGCCGAGTCGAACCTGGTAGTCCATGCGCTCTCCCGGACCGTAGGGCACCGTCTTAACCCGGCTCTCGATCCGTTCCATGGCGGGTATCTGGACCCCCTCTCCGTCCTGAGCCCCCAGCGGTCCCCACGAGGGAGCCAGGAAGAGAAAGAGGAGGACAAGCCCGGACCCGATCCCGTGACCGGCGGACATGGACCCCCGCCGGGTCATGACGCCAGCTCCCGGGACCACTCGACCCCCTTCCGCACCCGCACCAGGGAACGGAGCTCATGGATGGACCGGGCCCGACTGGGGCGGACCTTGAGGTGCGGGCGAGGCGTCACCTCCACCTCCTCGATGCGGCGGGCGTGTCCAGCCAGCTTCCCCAACAACTCCAGGTTTCCGGCCTCGCCCGGCTGCACGGCCAATGGTTCCCCTCCCGCTTCCCGAAGCGCCTTCCGGAGCACCACCACCCGGTAGGCCCGGAGGCCATAGAGCGGATCCGTAACCGGCGCCTGCGTGAGAATGGGCCCGAGAATCCGGCGGCGAAGCCAGGAAACGACTCGCTCCTTCAACGTTGACTGGGTAGGCGCCGGCGGAAGGCCCGTGACGATGTCCGCCCCTCCTTCTACGGCTTTCACCAGCCCCACCAGATCTGATGGGTCGTCGCTGAAGTCCGCCTGGAGGGTCACCACCACGTCTCGCTTGGGATAGTGAGTGTCCTCCACCGCCTCCCGGAAGAGGCGGTCCAGCGCCTGAGAGGGGCCCAGCCGCCGATCCGACCGGATGACCTTCATGGGAAGGAAAGGAGCGTAGCGAGCCAGCACCTCCGGAGTGGCGTCCGTGGACGCGTCGTCCAGGACCAGGATCCGGAAGTCACGGCCAAACTCCTCCATGACCCGGCGGACCTTCCAGAGGACCACGCCGATGGTCCGCTCCTCATCGTGAACGGGTATGGTGACGTAGATCAAGGCCGCCTTCCCGGGAGTCCGGTAGGATTGCTGGGGAGAAGCCGGGTGTGGAGAGTACCGATCTGGCAACTCCTTCGGCCGTGCTAATACAGTGGGACGCCGGCCCGGTTCCTCAGGATCCGGATGACGAAGGGGGGAGGGCCTCAGCCGAGAGCTTCGGTGACCTGGGTCCCTGGGCGGGTCTTCCACCGACGATGGTGCCAGAAGTACTGCTCCGGGGTCCGGCGGACAGCCTCTTCCAGCGCCGCCATGTACTCCTGAGTGAGCGTGCCCACGTCCTTCTCCACGTCGCCGGTGGGTTCGAAGTCCAGGCGATCTAGAACCAATCGGTAGAACTCCTCCCCGGGACGGAGCCGGTGGGCCACCCCCAGGAAGACCGGCGCTCCGGTGCGGAGGGCGAAGAGAGCAGGCCCTCGTGCGGTGGACGCCGGCGTCCCGAAGAAGTCCACGAAGACGCCGCCCTGCCGCACGTTCTGGTCCGCAACCAGCGCCACGGCCCGGCCGTCTCGCAGGGCCCGGAGGACCCGGGGCGGAGCCTGCTTCTTCTCCACCACCCGCATTCCCAGGGCTTCCCGAGTGGCGACGATCCGAGCGTCGAAAAGGGGGTTCTTCTGCCGGACGGCCACCACGTCCAGAGGGATCCCCCGAGCCGCCAAGGTGGCTCCACCCACCTCCCAATTGCCCAGGTGGCCGGTGAGCAGGATGACCCCCCTTCCCTCCTGGAGCGCCGCCTGGAAGGCGGACCACCCCTCCACTTCCGTCCGGCGCCGCACCTCCTCCGGTGTGAGGTCCCCAAAGCGAAGGAGCGACACTCCTTCCCTCCCCAGGTGGGCGTAGGCCCCTCGGGCCACCGACGCTCGCCATCGACGAGAGGCCTCGGGAAAAGCGCGACGTAGGTTCTCCTCCACCACCCGCCGTCGAATCCGGAGGACCGAACCGGCGAACCACCCCAGTGCGCTGCCCAACCTCACCGCCAATCCCGGAGGAAAGACACGGAGCCCCTCCTCCACTACCCTCACGCCGAGATACT
>SKZC01000350.1 GCA_007127575.1 Gemmatimonadota bacterium | reverse complement strand
TTTCCGTATCGCCGCAACCTCCCAGGAGGAGGATGGCGACACCCGCCCCCAAGAGCAGTCTGATCATGTGGGTCTCCGTTTCCGTCGTGGATGAACCGGAGCCGTCCGGCCGGCCCGGAGGGCTTATCAGGCAGGATGGCTTCCAGGGGAGAGAGGGGCAAGCCACTCACCCGGGTCGATGGCCGTGCGCGCCGGCTCCCCATAGAATACGCATGGCTTCCGGTGCCGGATGGCCTCCCTCGCCTGGAGGCGGGCTTTCCCGTCCGGAAGATGGTTGTCGTCCCCCGATCCGGAGGTGCCCGGTGTCCAGACCGTCGTCCGCGTCCCACGACTCCTCGAAAGGATCCGCTTCCACCCCCTCCTCCCCCGACCCTCGTCCCCGTCCCGAGGTGGACGACGACGGGGGTGGAGGGATGGGTCGTCGCCGATTCATTCGTGTCGCCGCTACCGCCGCCGCTGCAGGTGGCCTGGTCTCCGGCCCGGGAGCGGCTGAGGCGGCTCCACCCCACCCGAGAGAGGGGAAAGGGCCTCCGGCGGGACCTGGCGGGCCCCTGTGGGATGACCCGGTGCCGCTGGGGAACGCCGAGCCTCCTGCGCTCCAGTTCCAGGCGTACCCCGGGGGGACGGGAGCCCTCATGGAGAAGCTCATCCGGGAGCGGGGAGGCCACGCCTTCCAGACCGCGCCGGTGGAGATCCCTCCCTGGGAAGGGCCGGAGCCGTCTTCCGAGGAGGAGTTGGCCCATCTCCCCGTCTACCGACTTGCGGCCCTGATTCGTGAACGGCGAGTCTCGTCTCAGGAGCTCACGGAGATATATCTGGAGCGACTTCAGCGGTATGATTCCACCCTCCACTTCGTGGTGAACCTTCTGGAGGGTCAGGCCCGGGAAGAGGCGCAACAGGCCGACGCCGAGGTGGCCAGTGGGGAGTGGCGAGGGCCTCTGCACGGGATCCCGTGGGGAGTCAAGGATCTCTTCGCGGTTCGAGGAGCCCCTACCACCTGGGGCTCCGCCGACTTTCAGAACCAGGTCATCAACGAGGATTCGGAGGTGGTGGTCCGGCTTCGGGAGGAGGGGGCGGTCCTCCTGGCGAAGCTCACCACCGGAGAGTTCGCCCGTGGGGCCAACTGGTTCGGGGGCCAAACCCGGAACCCGTGGAATCCGGAGGAGAGCTCCAGCGGCTCCTCCGCCGGTCCGGCGTCCGCTACCGCCGCCGGATGCGTGGCCTTCGCCCTGGGAACGGAAACGCAGGGTTCCATCGTATCCCCGGCCCGTCGCTGTGGGCTCACGGCGCTCCGGCCCACGTTCGGAAGGGTGAGCCGCCACGGGGGAATGGTCCTGGCCTGGAGCATGGACAAGGTGGGGCCCATGTGCCGTTCCGCCCTGGACTGCGCCCTGGTCTTTTCCGCCATTCACGGGGTGGATGAGAAGGATCCATCCACCCTTACCACTCCCTTCGAGTTCAGGCCGCGTCCCGATCTTTCCGGGCTTCGGATCGGCTATCAGGACGATGCCCCTGAGGAGTTTCTGGCCATACTTCAGGAGTTGGGTGCGGAGCTGGCCGAAATCCCCGAGCTGCCCAGTGGCACCTCCCAGGCCCTCACCGTGGAGTCGGCGGCAGCGTTCGACTTTCACGTGGCGGATATTGAGTTCCAGGAGGAGGATCCCCGGGAGGCGGCCCGGTTCCAGGGAGGACGGGAGGTGTCGGCCCTGGACTACATGCAGTCGCAGAGGCGCCGGATGATCCAGATGCAGGAGGTGGAGGAGGCCTTGGAGGGCTTCCACATGTTCGTCAGCGGGTCCGGCGAGGTGGGGCTCACGAACCAGACTGGACACCCCGCAGTGGTCCTCCCCTACACCTTCGGACCTCGGGAGGAAGGCGGACACCATCAGCCCGTATGCACCACCCTGTTGGGCCCGCTCTTCACAGACGACCACCTCCTCATGGTGGCACACGCCTATCAGGAGGTGACGGACTGGCACCGGGAACGGCCGGCGCTGGGGTGAGGAGCGTCAGGGGGATGTGGGAAGAAGGTCCTGCACCATTTCCCGGACTTCCTGCACCTTGAAGGGCTTTTCCAGGACCCGGTCGGCTCCCAAGCGTTCCGCCGCCTGAAGCACGCTCTCCTTACCCAGGGAGCCGCCACCGGAGATCATGATGAAGCGTGCGTCCGGGAACGCGTCCCGCACACGCATGAGGAAGTCGATCCCGTCCATGTCCGGCATGTAGACGTCGCTGATCACCAGGTCGGCGGGGTCCCCGGTGAAGTGTCGGAGGGCCGAGTGGCCGTTGGGCTCTTCCACCACGGTGTGACCGTCGCGTTCCAGGACCTTTCGAAGCGCCCGGCGGATGTCGGGGTCGTCGTCGATGACCATGATCCGAGGCAAGGATGGCCTCCTGGGGCGTGTGGGTCGAAGGGGGGTGCTATCTCGGAATCTCGTCTTCCGCCGGGGGGATCAGAGCCGCCAGGTCCTCGCTGAAATGGCCCTCGGCCCAGTAGGCGAGAAGCTCGCCCACCGTTTCGGTTTGCCGCACGGGGGTTATGTCCAGGGAGTAGAGAGCCTCCCCCTCGTAGAGCTCCTCGTCGGGTTCGAAGAACCGCACGGCGGTAAGAGCCATGGGCTCGCCCTGTCCCAGGAGGGCCAAAACCCATTCCGGGGCCGGGAAGGTGGCCTGGATGGGTCCCTCCTCCTCGGCTGGAAGGCTGAAGATGACCTGCTCCTCCGGGTTGGAGAGATCCCCGAAGTGGAGGATGTATTCGGACTCGTCGGCCAAGCGCCCCGGTGTGTCCAGATGCAACGTGATGGCCGGGGCCATGACGAAGTCGGGGTGCTGGAAGTCGAATCCCAGGGTCTCCAGGTTCACCTCGAACTCCTGGATCTCCTCCTCCGTCATGACGGAGCGTTGCCGGAGGAGGGGGCCTAGGCTCACCACCAGCGACATGTTCCCTCGCCGGGCCAGGGTGGCGGTGCGAGAGCCTCCCAACCCCCCTTCCGGGGTGGGACCGATACGGCCGGGCTCACTCCACGGACGGAGCTGGTCCATATCCCATAGGTTCTCCGGGTCGTCCACGAAGCGGAAAGAGCCACCGGGCTCCTGGGACCGGGCCCCCTCACAGAGGGGGCTGTCTGCGGTTTCGCAGGCTTCCAGCACCGCACTCCGAACGAAGACCATGTCCTCGCAGTGAGGCGCCCGCTCACCCAGATCGCCTTCCTGTTCCAGGCGTTGGTCCACCTCCTGGGAAACCTCCTCCAGTGCTTCCTGAAGTCGCTCCCGGATGGCTTCCCGGCCCTCCCGGCGCCGTTCGATAATGGCTTCGTCCTCCGTCTCGACCCACTCCCGGGCCAACTCGCCGTCGGCGATGAACCACTGTTGCACCGCCGACTCCAGGGGATCCCCGTCGGCGAAGGGAGAGACCCGGGTGGAGTCCTCCAGCGTGATGGCCTGGTGGAGGGTTCGGATTCGTTCGGCCCGTTGGCCCAGGGGCTCCAGGTCTCCCTCCAACTGGGCGAGCTGGGCCACTACCGGGACGCACATACGGGACCGCTCCTCCTCCTTCTCCGCCAGGTGTGGGGGAGGCGCGTCCTGTCCCCAGCCCTGGCCCGGAATTCCCAGCGCAAGGAGCGCCAGAAGAAGAGGAGATGCCCATCGGCTCCGACTGTCCACGCTCGACTCCCAGTACAAGTTGAAGAGGCTCCCGCGTCCCCGTCTCCGGAGGTAATACCGGAAACGCCCTGGACCGGGTCCACACCGAGGGGCTCCATCTCTCCCGGATTTGACGGCCCTCGGAAGGACGGACTATGAGTACCCCTGGAACGGGAAGCGATCCACAGGAGATCCTTTCCCGTTCCACCTTCGGGTCCGCACCCCCATCTGGAGGAATGATCATGCGCCCCCTTGCACTCGTGTCGGCCTTGGTGCTGGCACTTATCCCGTGGACCGTGGCGGGTCAGCAGGCATCCCACACGGAGCCGGTGGAGGCTCTCAGGGACAACACGCCTCGAGCCCACGCCTTCACCAACGCCCGGATCGTCACCGCGCCGGGGCAGGTGGTAGAGGGAGGAACCCTGGTAATCCGGGACGGAGTGGTCCAGGCCGTGGGCCAGGACGTCTCGCCGCCGGAAGGAGCCCGGGTCTGGGACCTCTCCGGACACACCCTCTATCCCGGCTTCATCGACGCCCATGCCGACCTGGGCTTGGATGAGGCCCCACCGGACGGGGACCGGGGTCCGGGACACTGGAATCCTCAGGTCCGGGCCCACTTCGATGCCGGGCGGGAGTTCCGGGACGACCCGGCCCGGAGGTCCACCCTCCGGGCGCAGGGCTTCACCACGGCTCTGGCCGTGCCTCGCCTCGGAATCTTCCGGGGGCAGCCGGCCGTTGTGAGTCTCGGCGAAGGTGGGGAGCGGGAACGCGTACTTCGTTCCGGCCTGGCGCAGTCCGTTTCCTTCGCCCGGGATACGGAGGTGGGAGACAGCTATCCCAATTCGGCCATGGGGGCCATCGCTCTCATCCGGCAAACCCTTTACGACGCGGAGTGGTACCCCCGGGCATGGGCCGCCTACGAGGCGAACCCCGGGTCGGTGTCCCGGCCGGAGCGAAGCGACGCTCTCGCGGAATTGGCGGCGTCCTTGGCGGAGGAGCGGCCGCTGCTCTTCGAGGCCCGGATGGAAGAGGAGTTTCTGCGGGCTCAGGCCATCGCGGAGGAGTTCCCCATCCAGCTCTGGGCCAGGGGATCCGGTGAGGAATACAGGATCCTGGACGTGGTGGGGACGGCGGACGTGCCTCTGGTCCTTCCGTTGGACTTCCCCGAGCCACCGGAGGTGGGGACGCCGGCCGAAGCGCTGAACGCCACCTTGGCCGAGTTGCGCCACTGGTACCGGGCTCCGGAGAACCCGGCGCTGCTGGAGGGGGCCGGGGTGGAGTTCTCCCTCTCCGCGGATGGCTTGGAAGGGGATGGCGCCTTCGTGGCCAACCTCCGCACGGCCGTGGAGCGTGGTCTTTCCCGGGATGGGGCGCTGGCCGCCCTCACCACCCGCCCGGCGGGCCTCCTGGGGATCCAGGGTACGCACGGAACGCTGGAAGTCGGGAAGGTGGCCAACCTAGTGGTGGTGGAGGGAGACCTCTTTGAAGCCGACGGAGTGATCCGAGACGTCTGGGTGGAGGGGGAACGATACACCGTGTCGCCGCCCCTCCTCGCTGACGTTCGGGGGGAGTGGCTCCTGGCCTCGGACGGCGACGGGGGTCTGGACGGCCGACTCGAGTTGTCGGGCGCACCGGACCGGTTGGAGGGCACCTTTTCCTCCAACGGAGCCGAGGTGACCGTGAACTCGGTTCGCCTCGCCCCGGAGTCCCGCCGGCTGGACCTTTCCCTTCCCGGTGAGGTGATGGGACTGGCCGGGACGATCCGGCTGTCGGCGACGCTGGATGGAGACCGGCTCTTCGGGTGGAGCGAGGTGCCCACGGGGACCGGCCCGACCTGGAGCGGTCGACGCGTGGCAGGCGTGGCCCAGGAGGAGGAATTCCTCCTGGGAGGGGTGACCGAGGATGCGGCCGCTGAGTCCCTCCCATCGGTGGAGCTCGCCGACCTCCGTCCCGCCATGGAGTACGGACGTGCCGCCCTTCCGGACCAGCCCGAGCACGTCCTGGTCCGGAAGGCCACCATCTGGACCCAGGGACCCCAGGGACGTCTGGAGAACGCGGACCTCCTGGTCCGTGCCGGCGAGGTAGTGGAAGTGGGGGAGGGGCTGGAGGCTCCCGCCGGCGCTCAGATCATCGACGGAACCGGAAAGCACGTCACTCCCGGCCTCATCGACGCCCACCTTCACTCCGGCACCCACGGGGTGAACGAAAGTGGGGCTGCCATCGTCCCCGAGGTCCGTCTCGGCGACGTCGTTACCCATAACAACATCTGG
>SKZC01000082.1 GCA_007127575.1 Gemmatimonadota bacterium | reverse complement strand
TCTCCTTGCGCATGAAGTGATACTGGTCGGAGCGGAAGAAGAGCCGCTCCTCGGGCCAAAGATCCGGCGAGGCCACCAGCCCCAGCTCGGGAAGCCCGGCGTTCACCTCCTCCACCAGTGCCCCAAGGGTGGAGTATTCCTTCCCAATGATGACGACGGTGTCCGCATGGGTGTCGCTCCCCACCATATCGGCGTTGATGTTCGCCACGGCGTTTTCCAGGGGAATGGTAGGGTTGTCCACGAACCACTCCGACCCCAGAAGCCCTTTTTCTTCCGCGCTGACGTGGGCGAAGACCACCGTCCGTCTCGGGGCCTCGGGGAGCGCCTTCAGCGCCCGGGCCACCTCCAATAGAGCCGCCGTTCCCGACGCGTTGTCGTCGGCCCCGTTGTAGATCGAGTCCCCGTCCTGGGGCTGTCCCACCCCCACATGGTCGAAGTGGGCGCTGAGGACGATGTACTCGTCCCGAAGGACCGGGTCGCTCCCTGGAAGCTTGGCGATGACGTTGGGTGGATACGCCTGTTCAATGATGTTGGGAGCCAGGCTGGCCTGAAGCCCCACGTCGGAGACCACCGAATGGAAGGACTCACCCCGCTCTGCGGTGGCGAGAAACTCCTCCAGTGACGGGGTGGCGCCGGCGAAGCCCCGATCCGCGGCGGGGCGGGTGAGGAAGACCTGCGGAAAGGCCGGATCCGAGCCGAGCCCCCACCGGGGCTGTGCCATCCCGTCGGCCACCTGCTGAACGTTCTCCTCGGAAAAGTCGGGGCTCAGGAGGTGGATCACCGCGTGCGCCCCGGCCTCCTCCGCCAGGCTGGCCTGTCGCGCCGCCTCCTGGAGGAGAGGTTGGCTCCACATCCCCGGAAGGGAGAAGACGGCCACCGTGCCGGAGAGGTCCGGTAGATCTGCGGGCTCCTCGACCCCCGAGACGTACGCCAGGGAACCGCTCACCGGATCGTTGGAGCCACCCATGAAGAAAAAGTCCACACCCAGGTGCATCTGGAGCTGGCCCAGGCTCATGACCGTGTCGTCGCCACCCATCCCCTGAAGCTGAAAGGGGAACCGCTGATAGAAGGTGCCGTCCTCTCCCGCCGGCTCCAGCCCCATTCGGCGGTGTTCGCTCACCAGGTAGGCCGCCGCCGCCTCCAGCCCCGCGCTGGGCGTGTCCCGGCCCCGGAGGGCGTCGGATGCCAGGAAATAGATCCGGTTGTAGATGTCCGTGGGGGTGATGATCTCCGAGATCTCAGCCGAGGCCCCCGCCTCCACTTGGGCCTCGGGTGTCTGGGCCTCCGCCGGCGGACCCACGAGCAGGGCACCGAACACCAAAACCGCGAGTCCTGGCCGAATCCACTCCATGACGACGCCTTCTCCGATGAAACAGGTGGCTTTTCCGGCGGCTCTCCGCCTCGTTCCTTCTCACATCCGTCCTACTGGGACCTGTACGGACGCGGAACGCCTCGCACGAGCCGACGGCCCTCCTACCCCGATGGCTCGCTTGGGATTCGTAGGTTCAGCGGAGGAGCCCTTGCGCCTCGGTCTTCCGCCACCTCCGTTCCGTGGATGCGGCGACACTTCCCCATCCTCTTGGTCCTGACCTCAGCCCTGGTGGTCTACATCCTCATTCGGGGGCCCGCCGGAAGCGGGTTCCCCGCCATGGGGGACGATCTCCCCATGCCCCCGGAGAGCTTCCACCCGGAGCCGGACGGCGTGGAGGTGACGGTGGTGGCCGAGGGACTGGAAGTGATCTGGGGTATGGAGTTTGCCCCCGATGGCCGACTCTTCCTCACGGAGCGGCCGGGACGGGTCCGGGTGGTGGACGCGGAAGGGAGGCTGCACCCTGAGCCCTGGCTCCACCTTCCGGAAGTGGCCGACGAGGGCGAGGGAGGACTCATGGGGCTGGCCCTGCACCCCGAGTTCCCGGGGGAGCCGTGGGTGTACCTCATGTACACCGCTGATACCGACGAAGGGCGTGTAAACCGCATCTCCCGCGTCCGGGAGGTGGATGGGCGGGGAGGGGAGGAGGAGATCCTCCTGGGGGACCTTCCGGCGGGGGTAAACCACAATGGGGGCCGGCTCCGCTTCGGCCCCGACGGGCACCTCTACGCGGGGCTCGGGGAGCTCTGGGACCGGGACCGGGCTCAGGACCTGGCTGATCCGGCTGGCAGCATCCTGAGAGTGGATGCCACCGGAGGGATTCCTCCGGACAACCCCTGGGACGGCAGCCCCATCTGGGCGTACGGCCTCCGGAACGTTCAGGGAATCACCTTCCACCCGGAAACCGGCGCCCTCTTCGCTGCGGACCACGGTCCCTCGGGGGAGTGGCGGGTGCCCCTGATCCGCCACCGGGATGAGATCAACATCGTACGTCGCGGTGGGAATTACGGTTGGCCATTGGCCGTCGGGGCTCCGGGGGAGCCGAGCCTGGAAGACCCCCTTCTCCTCTTCACTCCGGCGGCTCCCCCCGGGGATCTCCTCTTCTACCCTCCCGGGGGGAGCGCACGGCCAGAAGGCGGTGGGGACCATGGGGAGAGTCCGGAGATGCCATCACGGTTTTCCGAGGAGTGGGCCGGGGACCTCTTTTTCAGCACTCTTCGCTCGGAGACCCTCATCCGGATCCGGTTCCAGGACCCCCACGGGCCGTCCGAGGTCCAGAGATGGTTCGTGGACGAGACGGGAGAGTCCGTTATGGGGCGGCTTCGCGCCCTGGCGGTGAGTCCGGACGGCGCTCTCTATGTGGGTACCAGCAACCGGGATGGCCGGGGAACCGTCCGGGAGGGGGACGACCGGGTGGTGCGGTTGGTCCCCCGGAACCCAGCACCGTGACATTGCCCCCACCGGCCTGACGCTTTTGCACCTGGGGGGGAAAGTGTTTAGTATAGGTTCTGCCCGGGCATGCGGCCGCCGTTCAGGCCGTCCGGGGCCTACCTGGACCGGACATCACCGGGCTCCTCGTTTCAAAGCGGCTTCATCAAGGAGGTTCATCCACCCGTTTCGGGTGGTGTTCATGCGACCCGTCCAGTGCATTTGGCTGGTCTCCGGATCCCGATGCCGATCCGCGCCATGGAGCGGCATCGCCTCCTCTCCGTCCGTCTCGATCCTCTGCTTTTCCGCCGTTGCCAGCAGCCATCGATCGTTCAGTCAGTGTCGTTCAGTAAACCAAGGGGTGCCATCGTGGGAACCACAGCGTCAGAGTCACGTCCACAGGAGTACGGATCGGATCCGGTAAAAGTCCGAGACACCGATCAGTATCAAGAAGAGTACATCGAGCGGTTCGTTGCCAAGTGGGATGATCTCATCGACTGGGACGGCCGGGCGGAGGCGGAAGGCGACTTCTTCATCCGGGAGCTCAAGAAGCGGGGGGTCCGGCGAGTGCTGGACGTCGCCACCGGAACCGGCTTCCATTCCGTTCGCCTCATTGAGGCGGGCTTCGAGGTCGTGAGCGTGGATGGGAGCCCCAACATGCTGGCCCGGGCCTTCGAGAATGCCAGAGAACGGGGAATCATCCTGCGCACCGTGCAGGCGGATTGGCGTTGGCTGAACCGGGACCTGCATCATTCCTTCGACGCCATCATCTGTCTGGGTAACTCGTTCACCCACCTCCACACGGAACACGACCGGAGGAAGGCCCTGGCGGAGTTCTATGCCCTTCTCAAGCACGACGGGGTCCTCATCCTGGACCAGCGGAACTACGACTCCATGCTGGACGAGGGGTATTCGTCGAAGCATTCCTTCTACTATCTGGGCCAGGACGTGAAGGTGGCCCCCGAGTACCTGGATCCTGGGCTGGCCCGGTTCCGGTACGAGTTCCCCGATGACGAGGTATACTACCTGAACATGTACCCGCTCCGGAGGAACTACGTCCGGCGACTCATGCGGGAGGTGGGCTTCCAGCAGATCTTCACGTACGGGGATTTCAAGGAAGCCTATGAGAACGACGACCCCGACTTCTTCATCCACGTTGCGGAGAAAATGTACACTCAACCTGAACGCCTGAACCGAGTGGAAGACGAGCCGGGAGCCGCGTCAGGAGTCATCTCAGTGAGCCGGGACTACTACAACAGCACGCCGGCGGATCGCTTCTACGCCACCATCTGGGGTGGAGAGGACATCCACGTCGGGCTCTACGAGAACGAGGACGACACCGTCTTCGATGCGAGTCGTCGGACGGTGGACCGCATGATCTCTCTCCTCCCGGAAATGACGGAGGAGACGGAGGTCGTGGACCTGGGCGCCGGATACGGCGGGGCTGCACGCTACCTGGTGGACCGTTTCGGGTGTTCGGTGACTTGCCTGAACTTGAGCGAGGTTCAGAATCGCCGGAACCGGGAGCTGAACCGGAAGGCCGGCGTCCAGGACCGGATCCAGGTGGTGGACGGAAACTTCGAGGACGTCCCCTTCCCGGACGAACACTTCGACGTGGTCTGGTCCCAGGACTCCTTCCTCCACAGTGGGGATCGGGTCCGGGCCATCAACGAGGCGGCGAGAATCCTCAAGCCCGGAGGGAAGCTCATCTTCACCGACCCCATGCAGGCCGAAGACTGCGATGCCGCAGACCTGAAGCCGGTGTTGGAGCGGATCCATCTCGATTCGTTGGGGAGCATTCCCTTCTACCGGGACGCTGCCACCCAGGTCGGTCTATCGGAGGAACGGGTAGTGGAGATGAGCCAGCACGTCTCCACCCACTACTCCCGGATCCTGCAGGAGATCGAGGACCGAGAGGAGGAGATGGTGAAGCTGTGCGGCTCCGAGTACATCGAACGGATGAAGAAGGGCCTCCGCCACTGGATCGAGAATGGAGAGAAGGGGAACCTCCGGTGGGGCATACTCCTCTTTGAGAAATCCTGACGTGCCCAGGACGCCACGGGCCGGGGGGGGCCTATGCCCCCCTCGGCTTCCCGGGACCCCCTGCGTCCAGGACCCTCCCCAGCTGACTGAGCCGAGGGAGAGGAACCGGGGACGCCGAGACCACCTGGCGTCATGAGCTGGAAGGAGCAGCTCGAGGTCAACCCGTGGGTGGCCTTCCCGTCGGTGGGTGCCATTCTCGTCTTCGTCCTCTTCGGGGGCTTCTTTCCCGAGGTTGCCGAGCGGGTTTTCGACACCGTGCAGGCCTACATCGTCACCAACTTCGGGTGGTTCTACGTTCTTTCGGTGGCGTTCTTTCTCTTCTTCGTCATCGTCCTCTTTTTCAGTCGCTTCGGCGGGATCCGGTTGGGGCCCGACGACTCGGAGCCCGACTACACGTACGCCTCCTGGTTCGCCATGCTCTTCAGCGCCGGGATGGGGATCGGACTCGTCTTCTTCAGCGTGGCGGAGCCGGTCCTCCACTTTACGGCGCCCCCGACGGGGGAGGGGGGCACGCAGGAGGCCGCGGTGGAGGCCATGCGGCTCACCTTCTTCCACTGGGGGGTCCACGCCTGGGCCATCTACATCGTGGTGGGATTGGCCCTGGCGTACTTCTCCTTCCGGAAGGGGCTGCCCCTTTCCATCCGGTCCGCGTTCCATCCCCTCTTGGGGGATCGGATCTATGGCCCTTTGGGGAACACCGTGGACACGTTGGCCGTGTTCGGGACCATGTTCGGGGTGGCCACCTCCCTGGGCATCGGGGTCATGCAGGTCAACGCCGGTTTGAGCTACCTGGTGGGGATCGAGATCGACACCGGAATCCAGATCGGGCTCATCGCCGGGATCACGGCCATGGCCACCATCTCGGTGGTCCTGGGCCTGGACAAGGGGATCCGGCGGCTCTCCAACATGAACATGGGGATCGCCCTGGTCCTGATCTGCGGCGTCTTCGTCATGGGGCCCACGGTCTTTCTCCTCAACGCCTGGATGGAGAACACCGGGGTGTACATCCAATCGCTGGTGGAGTCCACCTTTTGGTTGAACGCTTGGGGGGATCGGGAGTGGCAGGGCGACTGGACCCTCTTCTA
>SKZC01000035.1 GCA_007127575.1 Gemmatimonadota bacterium | reverse complement strand
TACACCGGGCCGCCTCGGCCGGGGAGAGGGAACGAGGAGAGTCGCTCGCCGCTCACTCGCCCGTTTCCGAAGCGGACGCGGAGGCCACCTGGTCGCGACCCCGAGCCTTCGCCTGATACATGGCGTGATCCGCCAGGCGAAGCAGGCGGTTCACCTCGGCCTGGTCCGACCGCAGGCTGGCCACACCCACACTCACCGAAACGGACACCGATTTCCTGCCGCTGACAGGGATCCTTGCGTGTCCGATCCGTCGCCGGATCCGTTCGCCCACCGCTCGCGCACCCTCGATGCCTGCCTCCGGAAGGATCACGGCGAACTCCTCCCCGCCGAATCGACCCAGAAAATCCGGGGCTCGTACGGCCTCGTCCAGGTGGGTGGCGATCGCCTTCAGCGCTCTGTCCCCCGCCACATGGCCGTGCTCGTCGTTGACCTGTTTGAAGTGATCCACGTCCACCATGGCCAACGAGACGGGTCGACCATAGCGCCGGGACCTCCGCACCTCAGAGAGCAGTCGCTCCATGAGGTGTCGCCGGTTCGGAAGGCCGGTAAGCTCATCGGTGTAGGCAACCTCCTCGATCAGCCTCGTCTGAACGAACGCCCTTCGGGCATACAGTTCGGAAATGAACGCGCCCGCCATTGCCGGAATGCTGATCGTGACGAAGAGAAAGACGTAGGCACCGACGATCTCAGGGGGTGTCTCCGCCCCCAAGAGCTCGCCACCCAGAAGCCAGGCCAGGGGGAGAAATCCGCTGGCCACCGCCGTCCAGAAGCGCATCCGCAAGAAGTTGAAGTTGTAGACCAGCAAGACGCCCATACCCGCCATATAGAGCCAGCGCTCCGGCTGAGGCGCGACATACATGATGGCGACCACCGAGATCCCCACGACCTGGACGACGGTGAACTGGATCGGATCCAGATACCGCTGGACAGCAGGCGCCAGTGTGAGCCCGAAGCCCAGAGCGATGAGGGGCGACGTGATTCCGAATCGAATCAGCCAGATCGTACCCACCGCGTCCCTCGGGAAGAGGATCCAATCCAGCCCCCCGAAGAGGATGTACAGGACCAGGCCAGACCCGATGGCCAGCGAGCTGAACCGGACAGGCTCGAGCTGGTAGTCGTCGAAAAAGCGCCGCTCGGTCTCGGGATCCCGGAACCGGAAGGCCACCGCCCTGAGCCCATAAGGGGGTGGGAAGTGACGGTCGAGAAAGGGGCGCCAACGCGAGAGAGGCATCCTTATGGCTCGTTCCAGAGACGCAACGGCGCGAGTATCTTACCCCTCGAGCTCATGAGGGCCCGAGGTCGGGCACAGGTCCATCGCCCGTCACGCCGAGGAGGACGGTGGGCGCTCCAGTCGTGCACAGGCTCCTAAAGCCCCGGCGCCGCCAGGTCAATGAGCCCGTGCCGGTCCCCTTCGTTGATCTCGGTGAAGAACCTGTGCATTCGGAAGGCGTAGTCGGGCCACCGCTCGTAGTTCAAGACGGCTTGGCGGGCCCGAAACTCCAGGATCGCCGCCTTGTTCTTCCGGCCCTTGTAGTGGACCGGATCCATCTTTTCCCCCAACCCCGCGAGACCCCGCAAGCGGTGGCCGAGGTCAGAGTTACTGTCCTCCCAGGTCGCGTTGTCGTTGCCACCCAGGGGATGCGCGCTGGCGCTGAGAAGGTCTCTTCCCTGAAGCATGGCCTTGAGCCAGTCCTCGCGGATGATAGGCAACTCGATGGGCTCCTCAAGATTGCCCCGATCCGTGATCCGCCGTTCCAGCACCTTCCCCTTGGGGTCGATGCCCGTATCGGGCATCCCCTGAACCTTCGACATCACGTCACGACAGATGAAGTTGACCCAGTCATCCTCGGCGGCCTTGTAGTGGGTCTGTTCTCTCACCGGAAGATCCTTGAACAGCCCGGCGAAGCTGGTGCGCGACATGATGAAGAACAGGTATTTCACCGCCCCCACCCCGTGTTGTTGCGGCGAGTATCCGCGCTGTAAGTAGGTGGCGATCAACGTCACCAGACCGCGGAGCCTGGCACTGGGTCTGTGCGTGGGCCAGCGGCTATCCTTGATCAACCTCCAGGGGATCACCGTCTTCTTGATGAAGGGGGAGTACATGGGATTACCGCCCGGCTTCTCCGAGAAGAACCGCTTCGCCGCCGTGCTGTTCGGGTCCGCCAGGAGTCGCCACAGCTTCCGGATTCTGGCCAACCGGACACCTCCCGTCACCTGGGGAATCGCTTCGATGTCTCGGAACCTCATCTCCGGCTTGATGTGGATGACGAACCGGCGGTTGTGTGGAGAGAAGGTGCCTTGGGGGAAGTCCGCCACGGTCAAGAACGACTGTGACTTTCGCTGATTCATCATCCGCATGAATCGATCCAAATCCTGCATCACGCCCACGAGTTGGTTGCTGCCCGCATTGCTTTCGTCGACGGGGTCCACCACATACTCGATTTCCGTTCCGTCGGCGGTCATCTTCCAGCCGAAGCCCCCTCTGATCACGGCCGCCTTCGGAAACTCGGTGGTCTCCCGGCCGAGGTCAGTTACGGTACGGAAGCCCCCCGGCGGCATCACGCGCCCTGGCTTCAGCCTATAGATGTCCCACCCCGTTGCGAACTCGAACCCCACACCCATCCCCACCTCACTTATCGACGTGATCTATTTGGTACTTCCTAGATAATAGTGGCCAGATGTGTGATTGTCATTCGTTGGAGCCGACAGACTCATCTCGGGATCCGGAGACTTGCCGCGGAGCGCAGCGACGGAGATCGCTACCGCCAGTCGGAGAGTCGGAAGGTCTATACAGGGTCGGGAGGCGCCGCCCGGATGAGCTTCGCAGATCCGGCCGGGGAGCCGCCACCAACGGGCACGTTGAGTCACGGCCCGAATACGTAGCAGGGGTCGGTAAGAGGCGCCGCCCGGATTCGAACCGGGGATCGAGGATTTGCAGTCCTCTGCCTTACCACTTGGCCACGGCGCCGACTCACAACGGAAAGGGGGAGGAACCACCGGGTGTCCCGATGAGCCTCCCCCGTCTGGCAAGAGCGGGAAACCGGACTCGAACCGGCGACCCCCACCTTGGCAAGGTGGTGCTCTACCAACTGAGCTATTCCCGCAGAAACGAGTGCCTCAGGCGTGTTCTCAAGCCCTGCACCCTAGGCTCCGAAGCTTAGAAAGGGCCACCCTTAGTGTCAAGGTTCCGGAGAGGCTGTGCGGGGCCCGGAGATCCGCATGATTTCGGGGCCGACCCGGCGACTCCCTCCGGGAATCCCCGGTGATCCGGGAGCCCAGGCAAATCCCTTCCTCGGAGCACTCCGCAGGCCCGGGCTTGCGCTCTTTCCTCAGGCCCTTCGTCCGGCCGTAGTCCCAGCCGGCCACCGTCCCATCCGTCCATCGTCCCACGAGGATATCGTCCCATCCAGCTATGGACGGATTTGGAGCGCGGGAGTGCGTCGGGTCCGGGACCCCTCCCTGCCGGGGCCGTGACGGGCCCTCCTCGCCCCCAGGAGCCCGGCGCTCCCCTCACTCGAACTCGGAGGACCTTTCGGGTCGACTTTTCCCCTCTCCGGGCGGCCCAGAGCCTCGCCGGAGCGGCTCATATCTTTCAGGGGCGAAGACCACGCAACCCACTGTGCCCCCGAGATATGGAGGCGGTCATGATCTACCCCACCGAGCGCCGGAGCCCTCTGCGGGTCCGGGAGGCGGAGCTCGAGCCCCAGCCGGAGCCCGACCCCTCGAGCCACCCCGCCCCATCCCCGACATCCGAGCCTCCCCAAGGCGAAGCTCCCGTCCCCGACCCCTTCACCGACGCCGACGCTCTCTCGGAGCTGGAAGAGCGGATCACCACCCTGTCGGCCCACATCCAGGTGGCGGAGTACCGGCTCCTGCTGCTCATCGCCGAGTTCGACCGTCGGCGGGGCTGGGAGCTGGGGGGCCACCGGAGCTGCGCCCACTGGCTGGCGTACCGGACCCAGACGGAGCTTCGCACGGCCCGGGAGAAGGTGCGGGTGGCCCGGGTGGCCACGGCGGAGTGCGAGGAGGAGCTCCTGGAGGTGGCCCGGAGCACCACGGCGGCCCAGTTGGAGGTGTTCGTGCGGGGGTGGCGAATGTACAGCCGAGGAGGGGAGGAGGCGTTGGAGCGGGAGCGGTATCGGCTTCGGCGGTTCGCGGTGGTGCCCGACGAGGAGGGGATGTACGAGGTGCGGGGCCGGGTGCCGGCGGAGGTGGGGGTGGTCCTCATGCGTGCGGTGGAGGCGGCGGAGGACGGGATGTTCAGGAAGGAGGCCCGGGAGGAGACGACGGCGAAGCAGCGGAGGGCGGACGCCCTGGGGCTGGTGGCCCAGCGGGCCCTGGCGGCGGGGTTCGGGGGAGAGGGCCAGAAGGATGCTCCCAGGGAGGGGGCGAGCCAGGGGGAAGGTGAGGCGGCCAGCGGGGACGGCCCGAAAGACGGTTCCGCGGAACCGTCGGTGGAGCCGGAGGAGGGGTGCGGCTGCGGCCCGTCATCCACTGTGGGCTGCGGGGAAGCGGAGGTTCCCGTGAGCGGGAGCGAGGCGGAGCGCTACACGGTGTTCCTCCACCTGGGCCCGGAGACCCTACGGGAGGAGGGGGAGCCGGGGCGTTCCCACCTGGAGGACGGCACCCGGCTGGCGGCGGAGAGCGCTCGACGGCTGGCCTGCGACGCGGGTCTGGTGCCGGTGATCCGGGGAGCGGGGGGCGAGGTGCTGGATCTGGGCCGGAAGCGCCGGACGGTGTCTCCGGCCCTTCGCCGGGCGCTGGAGCTCAGGGACCGGGGATGCCGGTGGCCGGAATGCGGGCTTCGGTTCACGCATGTGCACCACATTCGCCACTGGGCGGATGGGGGGCCGACCTCCATGGACAATTGCTTGCTCCTGTGCGCTTTCCACCACCGAAAGGTGCATGAGGGGGGATGGCAGGTGTTCCTGGACCGGGACCAGGAGTCGGTGGTGTTCGCCGACCCCCGGGGCCGGTTCCACGCCGAGAGGCCCCGGACGGGCTGGCGGCGGCGGGGAGCCAGGGAGCGGCAGGCCGGCGGGGATCCACGCGAAGACGCCCCCCAAGGCGCTCCCGAAGGCGGTTCCGCGGAACCGCGGCTCACCCCCTCAGAACCGCGACTCACCCCCTCCCACTCGCCTCCACCCCTGGTTCAAAAGCACCGCCGGGAAGGGATCGACCCTAACGGCGGGGACCTCACCCCCCGCTACAAGCGGCTCCGCGACGTTCCCTGGCCCACCCACGCCCAGGCTCTGGAGGCTCTGGACCGAGCCCACTTCGGGGGGTGAGACCCGGGCGGTCAACAGCCCCGGGCGCACCGTCTGCACACGCCGACCTCCCACGCGACCGCGGTCGCCGACGAGTGGGATGCAACGATCCGGACGGGATCCCTATATTGTTTCCGTTCAGAGTGCCGCCGCCTCTCGCCTCAACGTAGGAGCTTTTCATTCACCCCAGCCCTGAAACCCGGGTCCGCCGAGGCGTTCGCGCGGGCTGGGCCCCGGTCTTCTTCGGTCTCCTCCTGCTAGCGACCGGCCTCTGCTCGCCGAACCCCGGCTCTTCTCAGGGCGTGGACGGAGTGGTGGCCCCGCGAGGGGTTCTTCTTTTCGAGATCTTCCCATCCTTCCATACGTTCGAATTGGGATTCGGGGCCGACGGCCGGCGGAGTCCCCTCGGGGCCCCGTTCCAGCGCGACGTGCTGGGGAGCGAGACGCTACCCACGATTCGGGAGCCGGAGGAGGCGCTCCGGGAGATGCTCGATGATCCGGAGGTCGGGTTCCAGCTTGGAATGACCCGGGCCAGCCTTCGGGGACATGAAGCCCGATTCCCCATCCGCATCGCTTGGGGCGCCTTGGACCGACTCACCGTCGGAGCCACGGTTCCCATCATTCGTCGACGGGTGGAAGGAGGGATCACCTTCGCTCCCTCGGACGCGAACGTCGGGCCCAATCCCTACTTCGAGG
>SKZC01000073.1 GCA_007127575.1 Gemmatimonadota bacterium | reverse complement strand
TATCCAACGCATCACCCTTCCGCGCACCGTGCGGACTACCGGGACCCTTCCGGAAGGGCTGGCCCTGGCCGGGACTCCCGTATTGGATCCGGGCGAGATTCGAGTGAGCGGACGGGCGAGCCAACTGGCCCCTCTGGATTCGGTACCCTTGCAAGTGGTGGACCTGGGCGAAGTGGCCTCCTCCGATCCCCGGGTCATCGAGGTGGACACTACAGGCCTCTCCGGCGTCACCTTCACCCCGGCCAGTGCTTCGGTGAGCTTTCGCGTGGAGGATGAGGTGGAGCGTGTGGTGAGCGGGATTCCGGTGACCCTGCCTCCACTCCTGTCCGGTGCTGGGTGGAGCCCGGCGCCGTCCACCGTCACCGTCACCCTCACCGGGGCTCGTTCCCTGGTGGACGCAGTGGACGCGGCGGCGCTCCTGGCGGTGGTACAGGGCGAACCGCCACCTTCGCCTGAGCCCGACACGCTGGAGGTGGACCCGGAGCTCCAGGAGGAACAGAGGGGGGAGTGGACCGCCGCCCTGGCCCTCCAGGGGCTACCATCGGGCGTGGAAGGCGCCCTCCTCCCCGACAGCGTGATCCTCCGACCCGCAGGGGGAGGGGGTCGGGAGTGAAGGGACCCCTGGTCTTGGGCATCGAGACGAGCTGCGATGAGACCTCTGCCGCCCTCCTTAGAGACGAAGAGGAGCTCCTCGCCCACCTGATTCTCTCCCAGGACGTCCACCAGGTATACGGAGGCGTCGTTCCGGAGTTGGCGGCCCGGGCCCACCTCCGGGTTCTGGACGACGTGGTGGATCGGGTCTGCGCCCAGGCAGGGGTGAAGCTGGCGGATGTGGATGCCGTGGCGGTGACGGCGGGCCCCGGGCTCATTGGCGCCCTCCTGGTGGGGGTGTCCTGGGCCAAGGCGGTGACCTTCGCCCTGGACCGACCCCTGGTGGGGGTACACCACATGGAGGCCCACCTCTTCGGGCCCGTCCTGGAGAATGGAGAGGCGGTGCCCCCCTTCGTGGCGCTCCTGGTCTCCGGGGGGCACACCCTTCTCCTCCACGCGGAAAGGTGGGGAGAGTACCGGATTCTGGGGCAGACCCGAGACGACGCCGCAGGGGAGGCCTTCGACAAGGTAGCCAAGCTCCTGGGGCTCCCGTATCCCGGGGGACCGGCGGTGGAGCGACTGGCTCGGGACGGGGATCCGTCCCGCCATCCCCTTCCCCGGCCCATGCTGAAAGGGGGGGGCAGGGCATCGGATCCGGAGTATTTCGACTTCTCATTCAGTGGCCTGAAGACCGCGGTGGCGGGCCGTGCGGAGGAGCTCCGGGCCGACGGAACTCTGGAGGCGGAACGCGCCCACCTGGCGGCCGCCTTCCAGGAGGCCGTGGTGGACGTCCTGGTGGCGAAGACCCGACGGGCAGTGGAGGTCACGGGGTGTCGTCGGGTGCTCCTGGGAGGAGGGGTCTCGGCCAACGGGCCCCTACGCCAAGGCATGGAGGAGGAGATGGGCGCCGAAGGTCGGGTGTTCCGGGCCTCTCCCCGACTCTCCCTGGACAACGGGGCCATGGTGGCCCGAGCGGGGGCGTTCCGCCTGCGGAACGGGGAGACGTCCGGGTTGGATCTTGCTGCCGACGCGAACCTCCCCTTTCCCGGCCTCGTCCCCTGACGTCGAGGAGCCCGCGCCCTTCGAGGGCTCGGTCCCTCCCCTTATCTTTCATCTTCGGACACCTCCTCCGGGCCTTCAACGGAAGCCCCGATGCTCACGATCCTTCACGGCTCCGACCTCCATTTCGGGAAGCCCCACGACCCGGACGCGGCGGAGTCCTTCGTCGCCACCGCCCACGCGGTGGAGCCGGACCTGTTGGTCCTTTCGGGGGACTTTACCCAACGGGCCAAGGTCCAGGAGTACCGTGAAGCGGCGACCTATCTGAAACGGCTCCCGGATGTGCCCCGGGTGTTGACGCCGGGAAACCACGACGTCCCCCTCTACCGCGTTTGGGAACGCCTCTTCCAGCCCCTGCGCAACTACAGGCAATGGATTTCTCCGGACCTGGATCAGGTGGTGCGGGTGCCTGGCGCTGTGGTGGTGTCGTTGGATTCCACGGCACCCAGACGAGCCATCGTGAACGGCCGGGTGGGCCGGGATCAACTCGACTTCGCCCGCCGCGCCTTCCGTGGAGCACCCTCCGATGCGGTCCGGATCGTCGTCCTCCATCATCACCTGGCCTCTGCCCCGGACTATCAGCGGGACCGGCCCATCCCCGGCGCCGGTCGCATTCTGGACGCCTTCCTGGAGATGGGGGTAGAGCTCGTTCTCGGGGGGCATCTGCACCGATCCTACATCGGGAACTCCCTGGATGCGCACCCTGGAGAGGAGCGGGATCGGGGGATCGTGATCGTCCAGTGCGGCACCACCACCTCCCGACGGGGACGCGCCCGGGAAGTGGCGAAGAACTCCTGCAACGTGATCCGGGTGCATAAGGACCGACTCGCGATCGTGCACCGGATGCTCTCCCGGGAGGATGGAGCGTTCCTGCCCACCAGCGTTCACACCTTCCGGCGATGGGGCACGCCCTTCCTGTCCAGAGACCCGGCGGACGCGGAGCGTTCTGTGCCACAGCTCCAGCGCTCTCCATGAAGCGGGCCCTCCAGGGGGTCGTGCCGGCCCTTCTCTTTACCCTCGCGCTCCACCCGTTCCTCCCGGAGGCGGTGGAAGGCCAGGTCTCCCGACCGGAGCTGGTCGCCTTGGACTTCGAGGGGAACGAACGGTTTCCGGACCGGTCCCTGGCCAACGCCATTCTCACCCGGCCCACGGCCTGCCGCTCATTCGTCCTTCAGCCCTTCTGCTGGGCAGGCGCCGACTTCGCCCTGGACCCCGCCTTCCTCCACCCCCGGATCCTCCGGGACGATTTCGCCCGGATCCTCATCTTCTACTACCAGCGAGGGTACCGGGAGGCTCAGGTGGACACGGTGGTGACGCGCACCGAAGAGGAGCGGGCACGGGTGACCTTTCGGATTCAGGAGGGGGAGCCCGTCCGGATCGCCTCACTGGAAGTCACGGGGGTGGACGAGGTGGACGACCCGGAGGTCTTCCAGGATCTCCCGGTGCGGGAGGGTGACCCCCTGAACCTCATCGCCATGGACCGGACCCGGGAGACCCTGGCCCGAAGGCTTCGAAACCGGGGATACGCCCACGCCGAGGTCCTCCGCCACCTCTTCATCCCCAGCGACGATCCCTACCAGGCGGAGGTGGAGTTCGAGCTCTACCCCGGCCCCCTGACCCGCTTCGGACCCATCCAGGTGGTGGGAAACGAGAAGATCGAGGAGTCTGTCATTCTGCGGATGCTCCCCTTCCAGGAAGGGGATCTCTACTCCGAGGAGCTCGTCTTCTCGGGTCAGCGAAACCTCTTCAACCTGGACATCTTTCGGCACGCCGCCATCACACAGGACCTGGAGCACGACCCGGAGGAGGTGGTTCCTCTCCAGGTCCAGGTCAACGAGGGCCACTCCCACCGGGTCCGTGCCGGGGCGGGGTGGACCACGGCCGAGTGCTTCAACACGGACAACCGGTGGTCCAGTCGGAACTTCATGGGGGGCGCCCGCCGCCTGGTGGTGCGGGGGAGGGTCTCCAACCTCCTTACCTCCACCTTCCGGGACGAGCTCTGTCCCCAGGCGGGAACCGACGAGTACGGGGAGGTGAACTGGAGCCTTTCCGCCGACTTCACCCAGCCCTGGATCTTCTCTCCTCGGAATACCCTCACCGCTTCGGTCTTCGCGGAGCGACAGAGCCTCCAGGACGTCTTCGTTCGGCAGGCCTTCGGGACGAACCTGGGCTTCAGCCGGTCAATGGGACCCGGCACGTCGCTGACCCTCTCGTACCGGCCCCAGGTCGCCAGCCTGAATGCCGCCGAGGTCTTCTTCTGCACCAGCTTTCTCATCTGCGACCCCCAGGACATCGACGCCCTCCAGGCCACGAACCGCCTCTTTCCGGTGGGGATCTCCTTCGTCCGGGATCGGACGAACGTTGCCTTGGCCCCCACCGCCGGCTACACCCTCACGGCGGATCTGGAGCACGCCTCGGAGTGGACAGGCTCCCAGTTCTCCCATCACCGGGCCATCGTGGAGGGGACCTGGTTCCGTCAGGTGGGGACCGATCTGACGCTGGCCACGCGGCTCCGGGGAGGATGGCTGGAGACGGGTCGGTTTCAAGGAGACCAGGTGGGAGTCGCGGGACTTAGGATCGCCCACCCTCAGAAGCGCTTCTTCTCCGGGGGCTCCAACAGCGTGCGGGGCTACGGGCAGAACCAACTCGGTCCCCGGGTCCTCACCGTGGGCGTGGATCGGTTGCTCCAGTCCACCGACGAGGCGGGTCGGCCCGTCTGTAGCCCCGAGGCCGTCCTCACCCTGGAGTGCGACGCCTCTCCTCTTGCCGACGGTGTCTTTCTTTCCCGTCCCACCGGTGGGTCTGCGGTGATGGAGGGAAGCGTGGAGCTCCGATTTTCCCTGGGCTCGGCTCTCTGGCGGGGGGCGGCGTTTCTGGACTTCGGCCAGGTCTGGGCCGAGCCCCGGGACATGTCTCTCAGCGGATTGGAGGCGGCCCCGGGCTTCGGGGTCCGGTACATGACCCCCATCGGTCCAGTCCGTGTGGATCTGGGATATCGCTTGGGGGGGGGACAGGACCTCCAGGTGGTGACCTCCCAGATCCAAGCCTACAATCCGGCGCGGCATCGCCCGGACCAGCGCCTTCGAGGCCCGGAAGGGGTGCTCCTGGAGTACGTCCTTTCCGAGGAGCTGGCCCTGCTGGGTCCCCGGGTCCCCTTCGATGAGGAGGACGCCTTCTCCCTCCGGCGGTTCCAGTTTCACCTTTCCATCGGCCAGGCCTTCTGACCATGGCGAGAGTGTGGAAGGTGGGCGCCTGGATGCTGGGAACCCTGGCAGGACTCGTGCTCCTGGCCCTGCTGGGGGTCCTCCTCCTCCTGTATACCGCCCCGGGCCACGACCTGGCCCTCCGCATCGCCTTGGGCCAGTTCCAGGACCGGATCCAGGGGAATGTGGAGGTGGAGGGGATCCGCTCCGACGGGCTCCTTCGAGGCGTTACCCTACAGGGGATCTCCATCACGGATCTGGACGGCGGACCCTTCCTGGCGGTGGACTCGGTCCGGGTCCAATACTCGGTCCGGGATCTCCTCCGAAGGGAGTTCGTCCTCGTCCCGGTGGAGATCTGGTCCCCCACCGTGCTGGTGGAGCGGCGGCCGGGAGACGAGGCTACCAACGTGGAGCGGATCTTCCTCTCCCCGGAGCCCCGGGACCCCGTGGTGGAGGAGCCCGATCCGGTGGACGAAGAGGAGCCCCGGGTCCGCCTGGGCCTTCGCGGCTTGGCGCTCCACGACGGCGACGTGACCATCCGACTCCCGGTGGAGGAAGGTGAGGACTCGCCCTTCACCACCGTGGAAGACCTGGAGTCCGGGGAGCGCCTCCAGGTGCTGGGCTTCCGGGAGATCCAGGGCCGATTCCGCGAGGTCTCCATCCTGGAGCCCGACCGAGAGGGGGAAGTGATCCACGCGGAGAGCCTCTCCCTGGTGGCGGAGCTCCTGGACGATCCGGTGCACCTGGAGGACTTTCGCGGTTCAGTGGTCCGGGATCCCCAGGGGATCACGGCCCTGGCGGAGCGCCTCTGGCTCTCCGGGACCGAGAGCGCGGGCATGGTTCGGGTGGCCTGGGGTGAGCCCATGGAGCTGGAGGTGGACCTCCACCTTCCCCTCGTACGCCTGGAGGACTTCCGCTGGGTGGAGCCCCGTCTCCCTTCCGCCGAGGGAAGCCTGGTTTTTACCGCGACGGGACCCGTGGACGCCCTGCGCGTTCGCCTCCGAGACCTGGACCTGACCGCGCAGGGGAGCCGGATCCAGGGGACGCTGGGTGTGGACCTGGGTGAGGAGCTGCGATTCGCGGATACCGATCTCCGGCTCCTGCCGCTCCACC
>SKZC01000004.1 GCA_007127575.1 Gemmatimonadota bacterium | reverse complement strand
GGCCTGCGCCCCCCGCTGCACCAACGGTCGCAAAGAGGCGCCGATTCACACCTGCGGCACCCTAGGGTCTCGCCTCCCCGGTGGCCTCTGGAGTCGGTTGCTGGCGGCAGTGCGCGTTGGGAGGTCGGCTGGACCGTGCCCGGCTCCCGGTGTGCGGTGCCGTCAATTCACTGCATCGGCTTCCGGGTGGACCCATCGGCCGAAGACGCTTCCGGGGTCGTGCCGGCTCTGCGCCGGCTGCTCTCACCCCGGAGGGCTCCGTTGCCGAAGAGCTCGGCCACCTTTGCGGATCATCGGTTCCCCGGGGAGCCGGGGGGGCTCGTCACCTCTCCTAAAGGTCCACGGGGTACTCTCCCGATAACACGACGACGCCGTCCCCGCAAGGAAAATCCGTCCCCGGGGCCTCCATTTCGCTCGGTTAGCCCTCCGGCTCCGCGGTCACTCTGTCGGCAGGAGGTAGCGAGTGGCACCGACGGCCACCCGGATCGCGTTCTCCTCTCCGGCCGCCAGGGCTTCGGGGTCAATGGCTTCCCCAGCATCCCGGTGCCCCACCACTCCGGTGACACATCCCCCTTTGAGCCCCAGGGCGGCGCACAGCGTCAGGATCGTGGACGACTCCATTTCGTAATTCAGGACGTGGAGCCTCCGAAGCTCCTCCGTTTGTCCCTGCAAGCGGCGAAGGACGTGTCCCGAGTAGGAGTCCGAGCGTTCCTGGCCCGGGAAGAAGGTATCCGTGGAGGCGGTCACACCGACGTGATGGCGAATTCCCTCATCCTCGGCTGCCCGTAGAAGGGCCTGCACCAACTCGTGGTGGGCCACAGCCGGGTACTCGATGGGGGCGTAGTGGGTGGAGGCGCCGTCCAGCCTCACCGAGCCGGAGGTGATGACCACGTCGCCGACCTGGACGTGGTCCTGGATTGCCCCCGTAGAGCCCACTCTCAGAAAGGTCTTCACCCCGATCTGGGCCAGCTCGTCCACCGCGATGGAGGCCGAAGGTCCTCCGATCCCTGTGGATGTGACCAGCGCAGGGTGCCCGTCGTAGGGCTCGGCCAGAAAGGTCCGGTACTCCCTCTTCGATGCTACCTCCCGGGCGCCTGAGTCCAAAGCCAGGGCGAGCTTTTCAACCCGGCCAGGATCTCCGGGCAGGAGAGCGATCTTCGCTCCTCGCGCCGTCTCTCGGTCCAGGGCGAGGTGATAGAGCTGGGTCACGGCGACTTCCTCCGCTGGTTGGGGATTCGAACCATTCTTCAATGCTCCCGGGTGCCTCCGGGCTGACGTGTGCCCGGACGGGTGAGTAGGACCTGATAGAGCTGGGTGCTCCGCGCCCGAAATGCGGCCGCGCAGGCCAGCAAGTAAAACCTCCACATCCGGCGAAAGCGTTCGGGATAGCGAGTCCGCAGTTCGGGCCAGGAGGCCTCGAACCGTTGGTGCCAGGCCATCAAGGTGCGATCGTAATCCGGTCCAAAGTTGTGGACGTCCTCGATCACGAACAGCCCCTCCACGGCCCTGGAGATCTGCGTCAGACTCGGAAGGTTCGCCCCGGGAAAGATGGATCGCCGGATCCACGGATCGACGTGCTGCGTGCTCCGGTTTCCCGAAATGGTGTGGACGAGGCTCACGCCCTGTGGGGCCATCACCCGGTCCGTGGACTCCATGTACGTTCGGTAGCTTCGGGCTCCCACGTGTTCGATCATTCCGATGGAGACCACCGCGTCGAAGCGACCACGTACATCCCTGTAGTCCTCCACCCGGATCTCCACCGGCAGTCCCGCACAGCGGGCCTTCGCCACCGCCGCTTGTTCGGAAGAGAGGGTGACGCCGGTGACTCTGGCACCGTACGTCTCCGCCGCATAGCGGGCGAATCCTCCCCATCCGCATCCGAGGTCCAGCACGGTCGTCCCTTCTCCGACTCCGAGCTTGCGGCAGATGAGGTCCAACTTCGCCTCCTGCGCCGCGTCCAGGTCGTTGGCCTCTCGCCAGTAGCCGCAAGAGTAGATCATCCGCTCATCGAGCATCCGTTCGAAGAGATCCAGGCCGAGCTCGTAGTGTCCCACGACGTTGCGGGACGATCGACCCCGAGTTTGCAAACTGAACAGCTTGGCGCCGAGACCCGCGAAGATGACACGGGGGCTGTGCTTCGCCCTCTCCGAGAGTTGGGATTGCAGGATCCGATAGAGCGCCACGTCCAGCGCTTCTACATCCCACCAACCTTTGACGTAGGACTCCCCCAGACCCAGAGATCCGGCGGCGAGCACCCGCCGGTAGAAACGGGGTTCGTGGACCTGCATGTCGTGGGGACGTGAGCCACCCACCTCGATGTCGGCGTGCTGGAGCAGGTCCCGGAGGACCCGCTCCGCCGAGGCGGATCCGAACGGAAGGGCCGGCCGGGCGGCGTTGGCGACAGTGGTGGGGGTCTGCTCCGTGGACATGGCGGGCCATCCGTGCGAAGTGGATCGGGATCAGGGAGAGGAGGTCCTTTGCTGGTCCGTCTCCATGGTGTGTCACAAAGGTGTCGCAGGGCTTCGGTGCGGACCCGGAGCAAGAACTGCTCCAAGTACGTCTGCAGCCTCCCCCACCGAATCCCACTACGTGGACTTGAGGGACGCTTCGTCCCTGCGACGGGCCGGGGACGGGACTTTCCGTCCGTCTCGATTTCAGCGGTTCAGATCTGCTTGCAGCCCCGTCTCGCTGGCGCCTCCGGGGTTCAAACAGGCGGCGTGCTTATTGCATGTCCTGCGTCTCGGGCGGGAGGGCAGTGACCATGGGAAGCGTCGCCGACCACATTCCAGCGGAGGAGAGGTGGAAAGGGAGATGGAGGCCGGACGCATTCTGAGGGAAGGCTTCACCGCCGGGCTCGTACTCTACCTCACGGTGGCCGTCTTCTTCGCAGCGGTGAACGTGTTTGTGGGGCGATCGCCCTTCCACACTGCCCACGTCCTCGGCGATCCGCTCCTCGGTCCGGCAGCCGACCCCCTGGGGCCATCCCCGAGGCTACCTGCCGTGATCGCCTTCAACGGCCTTCACGTGGTGGCTTCCGTCGTCTTGGGGTTGGGTGCCGCGCTCCTCGTGGGAGCCGTCGAACGCATGCGAGACGCGTGGTACGTATTCTTCTTCATCTTCGTCGCCGGGTCCATCGTGATGATCCTCGGATTGGGCGTTCTTGCTGCCGAGGTGTCGGATGTCCTGGCATGGCATTCGGTGGCCACGGCGCACCTGGCTGGGGCGGCCACCACGACCGCGTATCTCTGGTGGGCTCATGCCACGCCGGAGGTGGACGAAGGGGAGACTCGGAGATAGGCTTGCCTCATGCGCCCATCGTGCAGGTACTAAAGCTCTCGCCTCGACGGCCGTTGGAACACGGTCTGGATTCGCTCGTCGACTCGCTCGAAAGTGACCAGGACCAGGAACGTCTCGATGGCAGCCACCATGCACACACCGATCACCGCATACACGACGACCTGGGACTGGACGCCAAAGGCGATGAGGTATGCAACGAACAGGAAGCCCGCGAAGTTCGCCGCTTTTGCCGAGAGGAGGTGGATATCCGCGAGCTGCCGGAATCGGATCCAGGACACCGAGTAGTTGGCTACGCCGATGGATACCCAAACGAGCAGCAAAGCAGCGTACTCGGCGACGAACTCCGGACGGAGAAGCACCACCCAGCCGAGGGCTGATACGAATGTCAGGGTGTCGGAGATGGAATCGAACTGACTGCCCCAGGCGCTCTCTGCATCGAGCCTCCGTGCGAGGAAGCCGTCGAGTGCGTCAGAGAGCCAGGCGAAGAGCAGCCCCGCTCCTACCACGCGGTGGTAGCCCATCAGGGCGAAGCCCCAGAGGATAGGCAGAGCGAGCAGGCGGGCCCCGGTGAGCAAATTCGGAATGCTTTTTGGATTCAGCATCGAGTGGGCCCGGTTCCCATGCGCACGACCCTGAGGACCTCGGTAGGGGCCTCCTGCTCCTCCGGCCCCGGAGAACTGCCCCGAAGATCCAGGCGTGGAGTGTGTGAAGCTCCTCCCGCTCGGTTGGGCTCGTGGTCGCAGCGAGTTCCTCATCGCGGATGATGAGGTGGTTCTCCAGCTCTCCCCCGTCCATATCCTTTTGTTCCAGAAGGTCCCGGCTCACTGCCTATCCAGGTAGGTCATCTCGTCCATTGAGCGGGACGGAAGGGCCCAACGAGTTTTGCCAACCGGGTTCCTCGCCTCTTCTGAGGAGAGGTGGTTCGCGTTGGGCTTCGGCGGGTTTCGACCCTAACCAGGGCTCCGGCACGACTCTCGCATGGAAGATGATTCCAGGCTGGGCAATCCGCCCCGCCCTCGTGGGAGCATTCCCTTCTCCGGAGGTATCCATGCAACTCCTACCTATTCGCCGCCGTCGACCCACCAACGCTTCCCCCTGGCGCGACCTTGACCTCCTGGAGGACCGAATGCAGCGCATGCTCGGCGCCTGGCCCCAGTGGGAGACCAGGGGTGAGGGCTTCGAATGGACGCCACGGGTCGACTTTATGGACGAGAACGGACAGTTCATTCTTACTGCGGAGCTTCCCGGGGTGGAGCCCGAGGGTGTGGACATCGAGATCGAAGGAAACGTGCTGACGATCAGAGGTGAAAAAAAGCTCGAGCGTGAGCACGAGGGTGAGCGCGTTCGTGTCGCGGAGCGGCACTACGGTTCCTTCGAACGGACCTTCAACCTGCCATCGGGAGCGGACCCGGAGAAGATCGACGCCGACTTCCAGAAGGGAGTGCTGACGCTTCGGATCGCGAAGCTCCCCGCAGCCCGCGGCAGGAAGATTCAAGTTCGGACGAAGTGACTGGACCGGAGGGCAAACCCTTCCCCGGCGATCCGGACAGGGGCCTGGACCATCCAGGACCTACCGGGTCGCCGGGGAACGGCGAGCCCGACCGGGCATTTCCAAGAGCGACGCGGAGGTGGATCATGGGTGCTTTGGACCGTACTTGTTCCATCCTGAAGGAAGGGGGCGTGAAGTACGACCTCATTGAGCATCCAGAGGAGTTCACGGCCATGGCCGAGGCCAGCGCGAGCGGGGTCGCCCCGCGCGAGTGGGCCAAGAGCGTAGCGGTTCGCCTCGACGGCCGTCCGGCCTTGGCCGTGCTCCCCGCCACACGACGGCTCGACGTGGATAGGCTCGCCGTGGTCGCGGGGGTCCAAGCCGTGGAGATCGTCCCGGAGCGGGAGCTGAAAGCGCTCTATCCGGATTGTGACCTGGGCGCCATTCCTCCATTCGGAAACCTCTACGATCAGTCCACCTTCGTGGATGTTGCCCTTCGAGAGGACGAACTCATCGGGTTCCATGCCGGTACGCACACCGAGACGCTTGTCATGGCGTACCCCGATTTCGAGCGCATCGCCAACGCAGTTCCTGGGCGGATCGCTCTTTCGGCGGAGGAATGACCGTTGATGAGCGGGTAGGCGCGGCACCGAGCCTGCCGACAAGAGGTTCGTCTCAACCAGCGGCTGGCTCCGCACGTGTACCTGGGAGTGGTCCCACTGGTGCCGAGGGCTGGGGGAGACCTGACGCTGGACGGGAGTTCGTCCCTCTACCGAGCTCCTGGATGAGTTGTAGCAGACTCAGCTTGCGACTTGCTACCTTGTCCTTCTGGGCGGTGGTCACGCGTAACCCCTCCGGGTCTTGAGTGGACTAGACAACTCTCAAGTCGGCCCGGCGGGGCCGTTTGGCCACCGTCCGCTTTTCGGGGGTCAACTGTCCGGTGGATACCGTATCAGCACCGATGGGCTCAGCCACCCCGAAGAAGACGAGCCCCATCCCCATCCCTGCCGCCAGGAGCATGGTAAACCAGGTGAGCCCGTGGAATTCGGGTTTCGCCGACTCTCCCCCTAGTACCTCGTTGCGGAAGTCCGCGTACATTCGAGCGCCGCCGCATCCGCTCCAGCGTCGTTGCTCCTCCTCGACGTAGCGCTGCTATGCCTCGTCGTCGCGCCTACCTGGAGCG
>SKZC01000489.1 GCA_007127575.1 Gemmatimonadota bacterium | reverse complement strand
TCCGGGGTCCCTCATAGGGACCCGTGGGCTCGATGTGGTGCCCCACCGGTTCCACGTCGGGGGGAACCTGAGGGCGTACCGGATCGGGGGAGATGGGGAAAACGGGGAGCTCCCGGGTGCGGAGGGGCTCCCCGGTCATCGAACGATCACCTGGACTCCCGAGGGGGGCTCGAACTCGAAGAGGGAAGCGGAGATTTGCGGCTCGATCTCCAGATCCCGGAGGACCACGGTCCGGACGGACTCGTTGTCCTCGTGGATCTCCACCTTCCGGATCAAGGCCGACTCGGCGTCGATCCACACCTGTGCGCGGACGTAGGGAGAGGGCTCCAGGGGGGTGAGGGACACCACGTGGGTGGACCGGCCGTCCACCACCTCCTCCCCCCGGTACTCGGGACGGTACTTCTCCCCCGGATCCTCCAGGAACTCCCGGTGGAAGTCGAACCGGCCGTCGGAGGCGCTCAGGTCCGAGCGGAAGACCTGCCCTGGATCCGTGCTGGGGAAGTAGACCCAGAGGTGCTCCCCGTCCGCCACCACCACGTCTCCTTCTGGGTCGCTGAAGTCCATGAGGAAGTGGTCGGGACGGGCCTGACAGAGACGGCCCCGACTCCGCGTCACCTGTCGCAGGAGGGGCACGTTCATCTCCTGCTCGAAGGCTCCGCAAAAGGCGTCGATGCCGGCGTACCTCTCCGAGGCCCGCTGCAGCACCTGAAGCCCCTGGGCCTCCTCCTCACCCGGGGACGGGGACGGAAGCTGCGCGGAGATCTCCCCCCCACCTCCCAACCCGGCGAGGAAAAGGAGGGCAGCAGTCGGAACCAGCGGTAGTCTCTTCACGGCCCGGCTATACCCGTTGGGCTCGAGAGCCGTTCCCGGAGGGGGCCTGAAACCCCCGGCTCCCGCGTCCCGTAGGGCGGGATGAAGACGACGGAGGAGAGGCGAATCAAACCCAACCGACTCCACCGACGTCGAAGAAGCACCGGAACCGTCAGAGCGGCGGAACCCGAGAACGATAGATGCGGAGGTATGACCCCATGGCGATCCTGCACTTCTCCAGCCGACGCTTCGTCCCCACCATGGACTACACCTACCCGGAGCTCCGGCGAAGCCGACCTCAGGTGCGGGAGCGGATCGAGCTCCTGGCCCCCGGCCACGGACCTCGGGGACCTCGCTCCCCGGAGCGGTCTACCGGGCTCCCCGCCTCCGGGGACGCCGCCCCTCCGGTCACCTCCCTCCTGGTCTGAGCTGACGCCGCCCCGAGGGCCCCCACCCCAGGGGGCCTAGGGGCCGGCTCCCCCTCACTCCTCCCCCCCCGGTCCGGGGGCGGTCACCGAGTCCAGCTCCTCCAGCCCCACCAGTACCTCCCGGGGCTTGGAACCATCCGGTGGACCCAGGACCCCGGCGTCGTGAAGCTGATCCACGATCCGGGCCGCCCGCCCATAGCCGATGCGCAGCCGACGCTGAAGCAGGGAGGTGGAGCCCTGGTCGTTCCGAATACACACCTCCGCCGCCTGCCGGAAGAGCTCGTCTCGGTCCTCCACCACCGACTCCGCCGCGGCCTCCTCCGCCTCTTCCGCCTCCCGCTCCCGAACCACCTCCAGGATGTCCTCTTCCTCCCGGGGTTCCTCCGACGCCTCCCCCTCCTCCCCTGACAGGATCCGCTCCCGGCGCTCCCGGAACCAGGAGACGAGCCCCTCCGTCTCCTCGGTGGACATGAAGGCCCCCTGGATCCGCACCGGAGCGCTCTGGCCCGGGGGAAGGAAAAGCATGTCTCCGTTCCCCAGGAGTGCGTCGGCCCCGTTCTGATCCAGGATCGTTCGGGAGTCCGTCTTGGAGGCCACCCGGAAGGCGATACGGGAGGGAAAGTTCGCCTTGATGAGGCCGGTGATGACGTTCACGCTGGGCCGCTGGGTGGCCACGATGAGGTGGATCCCGATGGCCCGGGCCTTCTGGGCCAGGTGGGTCAGAGGCTTCTCCACCTCGGCCTGGACCGTCATCATGAGGTCCGCCAACTCGTCCACTACCAGGACGATGTAGGGAAGGATCCCGTCGTTGTAGATCCACCGGTCCGGATCCTCCTCGGGCCCTGCCGGCTCGGCGCGCCGCAGGGGGTTCCCCTTCCGAACTCGCCGGTTGAACTCGTTGATGGAGCGGGCACCGTTGGCGGAGAGGAGGGCGTAGCGTCGCTCCATCTCCAGCACCGCCCACTTGAGCACGCCGGCAGCGTCCTTGGGATCGGTGACCACGGGATGGCGGAGGTGAGGGAGGTCCCCGTAGGTGGAGAGCTCCACCATCTTGGGATCGATGAGGAGGAGGCGCAGGGTCTCGGGCGTGTGACGGAAGACCAGGCTGGTGATCACCGTGTTCAGGCAAACGGACTTCCCGGACCCGGTGGCGCCGGCGATGAGGCAGTGGGGCATCCGGGCCAGATCTCCCACGTAGGGAGCGCCTTGCAGATCCTTGCCCAGCGCCAGGGGAAGTTGGGCCCGAGAGCGGAGGTACGCCTGGCTCTCCAGGATCTCCCGGACCCGAACCACCTGGGGCCGGGGGTTGGGGATCTCCACCCCGACGGCACCCTTCCCCGGGATGGGGGCCACGATGCGGATCGTCCGGGCCTTCATGGCCAACGCCAGATCCGCATCCAGGTTTGCGATGCGGTTCACCTTCACGCCCGGGGCCGGCACCACCTCGTACTGAGTCACCACCGGCCCCGTGGTTCGGCCCATGACCTCGCTCTCCACGTTGAAGGTGCTGAGCTTCTCCACCAGAACCTCTCCCAATCGGTCCAGCTCCCGGTCCGTCCCCCGCCCGTCGTCGGGATCCGGAGGCTGGAGAAGATCCAACGGCGGAAGAGTCCCATCCTCCAACTCCCGAGGATCGGCGGGATCCGGAAGGAGACCGGAGTCCGGAACCACGGCCGGCGGGGGTGGGGGCTGGTCCAGAGCCGCGGCCTCCGGGGCCTCCGCTGCCGATGAGCCCGCTTGGGGGAAGGCCGGATCCGGAGAAGAGGACCGGTTTCGGGCTCTCGCCTCTCGCCAGCCGATGATCCAGGCCAGGCTACGTTCGCCGGACTCCCTGGCCAGGAGCCCCAAGCGCTTCCCCCCGACCAGGGCCCACCGGCCCACGGGCCGCAGGGGGTTCCACCCCACCGTGGCCACGGAGAGGATGCTGAAGGCCACCACCAGGATCAGGAGCGCTCCCACCCACCCCACCGCCTCCCCCAGGGGGACCCCTACCGCTCGTCCCAGGGCGCCAGGCGCGGCGGTGGCGCCGGCCACGAGGTGGAGGGCCGGGGGTAGGAGGAGGAGCATTCCCACGCCCAGGGCCCCCAGCCGAAGGGTCCGATGGCGGCCCATCCATCCCCCCAGGTGAAGGCCGCCCAGGGCCACCAGAGCCGGAACCAGGACGGAGGCCGCGCCGGCGAATCCTACCAGCACCCCGCGAATCCGGGCGCCCACCGCCCCCACCACGCTTCCGGAGGGGAACCGCTCCACACCCCAGGATCCCAGCAGCTGGGGGGGGAAGAGGGCCAGCAGGAGGAAGAGAGCCACTGCCAGGAGCCCGAAGGCTCCCATCTCCCTCTGCTGCTCTCGGCTCAACATGGGCGGACTCTAGACGGAGGTGGACCCCGGACCTGGAGCCTCACGGGGCGGGCTGGCGGGGACGTCTCCCAGCCGGATCATCCGATCCTCCATCTCGGGGACGATGGCGTGGCGGTTCGTATGGGCGCAGATGGGAAGATCGTCCTCCAGGCCCACTTCCACCAGGGCCCTCCCCGCCTCCGTCCCTGCCAAGAGGTCCGCCGTCACCGCCCTTCCCCGGGCCAGAGCGGCGGCGGCCCGGGAGGCGTCGTTCCAACGCTCCCCTTCCGACTCCTCCCCGCGCAGGGCGTTCACCAGGAGGCCTGCACAGAGGGTGTCGTCCAACCCGAAGCGGTCGTCCTTCCCGGCGCAGACCATCACCAGCTCCTCCTCGCCCGACAGAGCCTCCACCACCGCGTCCAGGTTCAGAAAGGAGGCTACCAGGACCCGGCGAGCCGAGGCGGCAGCCACCAACGCCCGAGTCCCGTTGGTGGTGCTCATGACCAGCCGCTTGCCCTCCACCCGGTCCCGGGTGAACTCCCGCGGAGAGTTCCCCAGGTCGAATCCTTCCACCTTGAGGCCCTTTCGCTCCCCGCAGAGGAGGGTATCCTCCCGACCCATGGAGTTGGCGAGACGGATGGCCTCCTCGGTGGAGACGGTGGGGTAGATGGCCCGGGCTCCGTTTGCCAAGGCCTCCACCATGGTGCTCGTGGCCCGGATGGCGTCGATGACCACGGCGGCCCTTCCCTGCACGGCCGCGGAGTCCACTTCGGTAGGGTTCAGATAGGTCAGGACCGTCATCTATGCTCTTGAAAGAGGTGGGGGAAGTCGTCAAGCAGCGGAGTCGCTGCGACGCCGCTCCAGAAACTCCTGGACGAAGGCGGTGGAGATATCTCCCCTCCGAAACGCCTCGTCCTCCACGATCTCTCCCAGGAAGGAGAGGGTGGTGGAGACCCCCTCGATGACGAAGGAGCCCAAGGCGTAGCGGGCCCGGACCAGAACCTCCTCCCGGGTCTTGCCGCTGACGATGAGCTTGCCCAGGAGGGAATCGTAGTGGGGAGGTACCCGGTAGCCGGCGTAGACGTGGGTGTCCAACCGCACGCCGGGGCCTCCCGGCGGGTGGAAGGTGGTGATGACCCCGGGGGAGGGCTGGAACCCTCGGTCCGGGTCCTCCGCGTTCACCCGGAACTCCATGGCGTGGCCCCGGAGGACCACCTCGTCGGGAAAGGATAGGGGTTGTCCCGCCGCCACCAGGATCTGCTCCTTCACGAGATCGAATCCGGTGACCACCTCGGTCACCGGGTGCTCCACCTGGATCCGGGTATTCATCTCGATGAAGTAGTAGTTCCCCTCCTGGTCCAGGAGGAACTCCACGGTGCCGGCGCCCACGTAGTCGATGGCCTCTGCGGCCCGTACGGCGGCCTGGCCCATCTCTGCCCGTAGCTCCGGGGTGAGCACAGGGCACGGAGCCTCCTCCACCAGCTTCTGGTGCCGGCGCTGGATGGAGCACTCCCGCTCCCCCAGATGCACCACCCGGCCGTGGGTGTCCCCGAACACCTGAATCTCCACGTGTCGGGGCCGGACCACGCACTTCTCCAGATAGACCCCCGAGTCGCCGAAGGCGTTCTGGGCCTCGTTTTGAGCAGCCTGCAGGAAGCGGTGGAAGCTGGCCCGGTCCGGAGCGATCCGCATCCCCTTGCCTCCCCCCCCGGCCGAGGCCTTGATCATTACTGGGAAGCCGATGTCCTCCGCCACCCGGAGGGCCTCGTCCGGCTCCCGGATGATGTCGGTGGTCCCGGGAACCGTGGGAACCCCCGCCTCCAGCATGGTTCGGCGGGCCCGAGCCTTGTCGCCCATGGCCCGGATCTGCTCCGCCGTGGGACCAATGAAGACCAGGTTCGAGCGGGCGCAGATCTCCGAGAAGTCGGCGTTTTCAGCCAGAAACCCGTATCCCGGATGGATGGCCTCCGCACCGGTAATCTCCGCGGCGGCGATGATCCTGGGAATATTCAGGTACGACTCGGAGGAGGGTGGAGGCCCGATACAGACCTCCTCATCGGCGAACCGAACGTGGAGGGACTCGCGGTCCGCCTCGGAGAAGACCGCCACCGTCTGGATCCCGAGCTCCTGACAGGCCCGGATCACCCGCAGGGCGATCTCACCCCGGTTGGCGATGAGGACTTTTCGGAACACGAGCTCAGGAGGGGTCGACACGGAAGAGGAGCTGGCCGTACTCCACCGGCTCCCCGTTTTCGACGCAGACCTCCCGGACCGTCCCCTCCACCTCCGCCTCGAGCTCGTTCATGAGCTTCATGGCCTCGATGATGCACAGGGTATCGCCCTTGGAGATCCGGTCACCCACATCGGTGAAGGGGTCCGCATCGGGGGCCGGGGACCGGTAAAAGGTCCCCACCATGGGAGAGGTCACCTCCAGCCAGTCCTCCCCCACCTCCACCTCCGGCACCGCGGAGTCCGTCTCGGCCTCCGACGAGGCTGGAGCCGACGGGTTTCCTCCTGCAGGCTGCGGAGCCGCCGGGGCGGGCGGGGGAGCGGCGTAGGCCGCCGCACCCTGCACAGCCCCACCGGGAGGCGTCTGAGGGGTCTTGGAAACCCGGATCCGGGTTCCTCCCCGCTCCAACTCGATGGTGTCGATGGAGCTCTCATCGATGGAACGGATGAGCCGCTCCACGAATTCCAGGTCGATCATGACGTCACCCGGGTCAGGTACTTGTCTTCGCGCCGATCCACCTTCAGGACGTCGCCCTCCTCGATGAAGAGGGGCACCTGGATCACGGCACCGGTCTCCAGCGTCGCCGGCTTCGTCCCTCCCTGGGCCGTATCCCCCTTCACTCCGGGGTCCGTCTGGCTCACCTCCAGCTCCACGAACTGGGGCAGCTCCACGCTGATGACCTTCCCGTCGTGGACCAACCCTTCACAGTCCATGTTCTCCTTCAGGTACTTTAGCTGCTCCTCCCCGAGCATCTCGCCCGAGATGGGGATCATCTCGAACGTCTGCTGGTCCATGAAGAAGTAGAGCTGCCCATCGGTGTAGCTGTACTGCACCGGGCGGCGCTCCAGCCGAACGGCGTCCACCTTCTCTCCGGCGCGGAACGTCTTCTCGACCACCTGCCCCGTGAGCACGTTCTTGAGCTTCGTGCGCACGAAGGCGCCTCCCTTGCCGGGCTTCACGTGCTGGAAATAGATGAGGGTCCAGAGGACCCCGTCCAGATCCAGGACCATCCCGTTCCGAAAGTCCGCCGTGCTCGCCATATCCTCTTGGGTTCGTGCGATTCGAAGGTGCGATCCGTCGCGTCAGGCCGCCAGGGGCGCCCGAGCCCTCAGGACCCGTCGGCGCTGAGGCGAGCCGCCAATCCCCGGAGCCCCAAAAGATAGCCCTGCCACCCGAATCCATAAACCACCCCCGCAGCCGCATCCGAAAGGAAGGACTTGTGGCGGAACGGTTCCCGGGCGTGGGGATTACTCACGTGCACCTCCACGAAGGGGCGCGCCGTGGCCAGCAGGGCGTCCCGAAGCACGACGCTGGTGTGGGTGAGTCCACCGGGGTTCACCAGAAAGCCGTCGGTACTCGGCCCTGCGCGCTCCAGGAAATCCACCAGGGCCCCTTCGTGATTGGATTGAAAGGACTCCAGCTCCAGACCCAACGTCTGGGCCAGCTCCGCCAACCTCCGGTCCACCTCCTCCAGCGTCACAGATCCGTATAGCTGAGGTTCTCTCCGCCCTAGCGATCCCAGGTTGGGGCCGTGGATCATGGCCACCCTCACGGCTGGAGGCTCCGGAGCCAGGCCTGGAACTCGTCTTCGTCGTCGTCATCGTCCTCACCCTCCTCCCCGCGAGCCTCCTGCTCCCCGGGTGGGTCCTCCCGGGAGGGGGCGGGGGTGGGATCGGGAGCGGCCTCCTCTTCAGAGGTGGTAACCGTCTCTTCCTCTTCGGCAGCCGGCGCGTCTCCCTCCGAGACCGGCGCATCGCCTTCAAAGGCCGGCGCGTCCCCCGGGGCCGCCCCCTTGGTAACCTCATCCGGAGCCAGGCTCTCCACCGGGACGGCGCCAGGCACCCATGAGAGGAGGACCTCGAAGTACCGGGAGACGGGGGGCCCGTCTCCGGCCCCCGTGCGGACTTCTTCAGGGGAGGGCTCGGGATCCGGATCTTCTCCCCAGGGAGAGGCGGCCTCGGCTTCCGTCCCCGGGCCTCCGGGATCGGCCCACTGGGGCGCCGCCACCTCCAACTCCCCCGGATCCGAACCCGGGTCGGTCTCCGGGGCGACTGGACTCTGGAGGCCCTCCAGGGGCGGGTTCGCCGCCGCCTCCGCCTCGGAGACGAGCTCGTCCAGGGTGAACTCCTCCTGACCCAGCGAAGCCTCCGAGGCCGGGAAGTCCATGCCTCCGGCTTCCAGCAACGGCTCGGGCTCTGTGGGTTCGGGTTCTGAGGGCCCGGGATCGGGGGTCTCGGCAGCGCCCTCCAGCTCCTGGAGGCGAGCCTGGAGCTCCGGGTCGTCGGGACTCTCGGCCACGAGCTGCCGGTAGACCCGAATCGCCCGCTCCGGAAGCCCTTGCCGGAGGTAGAGCTCGGCCATGGTCCGCGTATAGACCTCGTCATCATCCTCGGTCCGGGGCTCCGAGTCCGAGACGGGCTCCGCAATCTCGGGGGCCGGCTCTTCCACCTCCCACTCCGGCTCCACCACTTCCGCGAACGGCTCCTCCGCCTCCTCCCAGACCGGCTCCTCCGTCTCCGCGAGGGACTCCTCCGCCTCGGCGATGGACTCGACGGGCTCCTCTACCTCCACCTCGGGCGGTGACTCCACCACTTCCGGTTCGGGTTCCGAAGAGACGGCCTCCTGGGAGGCCGGGACCTCCTCCAGCTCCTGGAGGTGCTCCCGGGCGGTGGGATGGGATGGATCCAACTCCACCAGCTCCCGGAGGTAGCCCAACGCCTCGTCCCGGAGCCCGTGGGCCTGGGCCAACTCCGCCATGGCGTCCAGGGCCACCACGTTTTCCGAGTCCAGCTCCAACACCCGGGACAGGGCCTCCCTCGCCCGCGCTGAATCTCCCAGATCCTTATAGAGGAGGCCGGCTACCACGTGCCCGGTGGCATATTCCGGGTGTCGGGGGAGGTACGCGTCCAGGAGTTCCCGAGCCTCGTCCAACTGACCGGCGCGACGGAGGGCGTCGGTGAGAGGGGCGAAGGTGCGGTCTTCGGGGTCCTCCTGGGACCGGAGCCGGTCCCGCAGGACCCGGATCTCACGTTCCACGGATTCCAGTGCCAAGGACCGCTCCTGGGCTTAGTGATCGGGTTTGCGATACGGAGGGAAACGATCTGGGGAGTATACTGGTATGAAAGAAACGATGTCAACGCGGCCCGCCCGTCGGGCCTTCGGGCCCGGTTGGGGCCCTCTCGTGGTTGAGGGGGACTTCGGGTTGGGTTAACGTTGGCGCCGTTCCGGGGCCTACTCCGGAGCAGGCGACTCCATGCCGGGGAACGCAACCCCCGGAATTCTGTGGGACCGTAACGACTTGGGCCTTGAGCCCTCGGAGGTGTGGCCGGCTTATGATGCGTCAAATGCGTCAGAACACGAAGTGGATCATGCTCATCACCGCAGCGGCCTTCGTGGCGCTCATGGTGTTCGAGTGGGGCATGGACGCCAGCGGGGGGGCGTTCGGGATGCGGGACGTGGGTAGGGTGGATGGAACCCCCGTCTCGGTGGAGCAGTGGCAGGCCACCTACCGGAGCGTTTACGACCAGGTTCAGCAGAGCCAGGACCAGGCCATCACCTCCCAGCAAAACCGGGAGATCGAGGACATGGCCTGGGAGGAGCTGGTGAACCAGATCCTCATCCAGAAGGAGCTGGAGCGCCGGGGAATCGGCGTATCCGATGAGGAGATCCGGGACGCGGCTCGCTACAGCCCGCCGCCGGAGCTTCGAAACGACCCGGCCTTCCAGTCCAACGGTCAGTTCGACCTGGAGCGGTACCACGAATTCCTCAGCGCCGCCTCCACGGACCGGTTCTTCCTGCAGCAGCTCGAGCAGTACTACCGGGAGGTGATCCCTCGGAGCAAGCTCATGCGCCAGCTCACTGCCGGGGTCTACGTCCCGGACAGCCGACTCTGGCGAGAGTGGGAGGAGCAGAACGAGCGAGTCCGGGTGCGCTTCGCTGCCCTGAACCCCCGGGAACGGATCTCCGACGCCGACGTGGAGGTCACGGACGCCGAGGTGGAGGCGTACTATGAGGAGAACCGGGAGGAGTTCGCCGTTCCCGCCCGGGCGCGGGTGGAATACGTGACCCTGTCCAAGACGCCCACCGCGGCGGACTCGGCAGCGGCCCGGGAGCGGGCCGAGTCGCTCTATCAGGAGCTCCTGGACGGGGCGGACTTTGCGGAGCTGGCCCAGGTGGAATCCGGCGACCTCTCCACCGCCGGTGAGGGAGGCGACATGGGAACCCTGGTGGAAGGCCAGGGCCAGGTGGCCTACGCACTGGAGGACGCCATCTTCACGGTCCCGGTGGGTGAACCCACCGAGCCCATTCGGACGGACGAGGGCTACCACATCCTTCTGGTCCGGGACCGGGACGAGGAGGGCGGGAGCGCGGAGGTGAGCCAGATCTTGGTCCGCCTGGAGCGAACCGACGAGTCTGAGTTCCGGCTCCTGAGTCGAGCCGACTCGCTTGAATCCCTGGGTGAGGACCGAACGATCCGGGAGGCCGCTAGGGAGCTGGGCCTGGAGACCCGGGAGGCGGAGTTCACCGAGGACTTCCCCATCCTTCCTGGAGCCGGCCAGGCGGAGGAAGGGGCCCACTGGGTCTTCGAGGAGATGGTGGCGCCGGGGGCCGTGAGCCCGGTCTTCGAGAGCGCCGACGCCTTCTACATGATGGAGTTGACGAGCTACTCACCCGCCGGCTACCAGAGCCTGGAGGCTGCGGCCCCCACCATTCGGGACCGACTAAGGGTGCAGAAGAAGGTGGAGCGTGCGCAGGAGGAAGCCCGGGAGTACGCCGAGGCGCTGCGGAACGGCACCCTCACCTTCGACGAGCTCCTGGAGGAGCCCGGGATCCGGGTGGAGGAGACGGAGCCCTTCACCCGAACCGACTTCGTTGCGGGGCTGGGTCAGCAGAACCGAGTCATCGGTACCGCCTTCGGACTCTCCGAGGGCCAGATCTCGCACCCCGTGACCACCCAGGACAACGTCTTCCTCCTGGAGGCGCTGGAGCGGGTTCCGGCGGACCGGGAGGAGTGGGAGATGCAGAGGGACATCCAGCGAGCCGTGATGGTGGAGCAGATCCGTCAGGAACGCCTGGATCAGTGGCTCACGGGTCTCCGGGCCAACGTCCGGATCGACGATCGGCGCCAGGAGGTCTTCGAGGCCCAGGAGGAGATGGAGGACGGCCCGCAGATGCCCATGGTGTTCTGAGCCGCTGAACCGAAGCGGGTGGCCTACCGCCGGGTCACCGGCGACGGCCTTCAACGACGAGAGCCCCGGAACGGACCTCCTCCGTTCCGGGGCTCTCGCACTTCCCGGTGGTTCCCACCCCTCCCGCGGGGAACTACTGGCTGTTGGTCAGCCTCCGAGGACTGCCGTTTTCCTCCGACTCCTCATCCACCTCATCCACCTCGTCGACCTCGGCCTCGGTTCCGGCGGGTGGAGGAGGAGGGTGACCCGCCTCGTCGTTCGCGTCCGGAGGGAGCCGAAGCTCCGCCTCCACGTCCCGAAGCGAGCCCTTGAACTCCCGGATCCCCTTCCCCAGAGAGGAGCCGATCTCAGGGAGCCGCTTGGCCCCGAAGAGCAAGAGCACCACGAGGAAGATCAGCACGACCTCCCACATTCCGAGTCCACCGAACATTCTGACTTCCTCCGTTGAGTTCCTCGACTGCCACCGACTCACGTCCCGCCTTCGTCCCCCGGAAGGGACGACGCCGTCAGATCCAGGTCCGGGCCACCATTCCCACCATGGCGATTCCCGCCAGGGTCAGGACGTTCAGGGTGAGGACCAGGGGTCCCAGGGTGAATCCCACGGCGACCAGGTCGACGCTCACCGGACCGATGGAGGCGGCAACGGAAGTGATGAGAAAGTCCCTCGCCGCACTCTCCGGAAGAAAGCTCTCGGAAAGCTTCGTGAGGAGACCTCCCAGAAAGATCCCCAGGACTAGTGTCCACACCACCCGGCGGGTGACCCGACGGCGACCGTCACCCAGCAAGCGAGACGGCTCCCACCGATGAACCCTCCGTGATCCGATTCCCCATCCAGAAAAAGATAACGCTTTCTGGGCCTCCAGACATCCCGGTCCGGCGCATCACCGGGTCCTCTCCACAGCGTAATCCACCGCCGCCAGGAGCTGCTCGAGGTAGGGGTTTTGGGGCAGGCCGGAGAGGCCAGCTCGGGCCCGAGAGGCGAACTCCCGGGCCTTGGCCTCGGCGTACTCCAACCCCCTTGCCTCCCGAACGATCTCCACCACTTCCTGGATCTCCTCCTCCGACGGGTCCACCCGCGTGAAGAAGGTCCGGATGGTCTCCCGTTGGGGCTTGGATACCCGGCGGAGAGCCTCCACCAGCGGCAGGGTCACCTTCCTCTCTCGCAGGTCGTGGCCCGTGGGCTTCCCCGTTTCCTCCTTGGAGCCGGTGTAGTCCAAGAGGTCATCGGCGATCTGGAAGGCCATCCCCAGGTCATGGCCGAAGGCGGCCATCCGACGACGATGCTCCTCCCCTCCGCCCAGGGCCCCCATCTCACATGCCGCCTCCATGAGGGAGGCCGTCTTGCACGCGATGAGCTGGTAGTAGTCCTCCTCGTTGAAATCCAGCGCGTCGTAAGAGGTGAGCTGCCGCATCTCCCCCTGGCTCATGCTGTTGGAGGCCCGAGCCAGCGACCGTACCGCCTCCATGTTCCCCAGCCGCGCCAGCTCCATGACGGATCGGCTGTAGAGATAGTCCCCCATGATGATGGCCACCTGGTGGGTCCAGAGGGCGTTCACCGTGGGGAGCCCTCGACGCAGCACGGAATGATCCACCGCGTCGTCGTGGACCAGGGTAGCCAGGTGGACCAGCTCCACCACCGCCGCCAGGGAGACCGCCTCCTCGTCCGGGGTCCCGTCCAGTCCGTCCACCAGGAGGAGGAGGGTAGGCCGGAAGAGCTTCCCACGCATGAGGAGGAGGTAGTCGTTCACTTCCTCGATCCGGTGGAAGTCCGAGAGGACGATCCGACGGATCTCCTCCTTCACCGCTTCGAGACGCTCCTCCACCGGTTCCTGGATCGACGCTAAAGAGGGAGGCGGCCGGTCGACGAGGAGAGGACGTGGATTGGTCATGGTGAAGGGACGCCGAAGCCGGGGAAACGATGCGGGAGCGAGACGCTGTGCCGGGGCCTCCGGATCAACGGAGCCCCCGGAGTCGTTCCGTCACATCCATGAAGTTGATGTCCAGGGAGAACACCTTTTCGTAAAACTCCCGGGCCTCCTCGGTGTTCCCCTCCTTCTCCAGCGCCGTGCCCAGGAAGTAGTAGATTCCCAGAAGGTCGTCCTCCACCTGATGAGGGGCCTGCAGGGCCCGCTGGAGGGTGCGCACCGCCATGTTCGCCTTGCCCTTTTCCAGGAAGCATCGGCCCAGCATTTCGAAGGCTCCCAGGTTCCGGCTGTCTAGCCGAAGGGCCTGCTGGAACTCGGAGATGGCCTCGTCCACCAGCCCCATCTCCATGTACGCGGTGCCCAGATCGTAGTGGGCCGTTCCGTCCTCCCCCGCCAGATTCTCCGCCACCTTCTCCTTGAACTGACCCAGGAGTCGGGCGAAATCGGCCTCCTCGTCTCCGCTGGGAGCCTCCGCCGAGACCACCCACCGGGTGGTCTTTTCCGACGGGTCGTCCAGGACCAGGGAGCCCAGGTCCACGTATTCCTCCTCCCCTTCCCCGCCGTCCACCCCGGCCCGGGCCGGCTCCTCCGGGCCCGGAATAGGTTGGGCGTGCTCTCCCACGGGAGCCGCCGTGGGCAGAGGCGGAGCGTCCTCCCCCAGAGCCTCCCGGGCTTCCTCATCCGCCGGGTCCACCAGGAGGACCTGGCGGTAGACCGCACCGGCCCGCTCCTCCTCTCCCAGCCGACTCAGGAGCCCGGCCAGACCCCTGAAGGCGGTGGTGAGCGCTTCGTCGTCCTCCAACTGATAGGCGTACTCCACGAGGCGCTGCCGGTGACCCAGCATGTCCGGCTCCCGGGCCACCATCCCCTGAACCACCTTGGCGGCTTCCGCCACCTGCCCCCGGGCGGCAAGCGCCTGATGCGCTTGTTCCAGCGCCTCCCAGGCCTCGTTCATCTCCCCCCGAGCCATGAGGGCCTCGCCCAGCTCCTTCCACCCCATCCCGTCGTCGGGATCCGCCTCCACCCGGGACCGGAGCTCCGCTAAAGGATCCGAAGCAGCCGGCTGTTCCAGCTCGTCCGGCTCCTCCGATTCCTCGAGTCCCTCCAGTCCCGCCAGCCCCGCCAGAGGTTCTTCCTCCTGGACTTCTTCCTCGGCCTCCTCCTCTTCGAACTCGTCGAAGGAGTCCAGGGAGAAATCCTCCATCATGGGGAGGGGATCGTCCGCTTCTTCCGGCTCCTCCTCCTCGGGCTCCGGAAAGTCGGGCTCCGGCACTTCGAGCTCTGCCGCTGCCGCCTCCTCCGACGGCGCCTCGGCCATCGTCTCGTGGAAGGAATCCTCGGGGGGATCACCCAGGTCCATCATGGGGAGGGGATCGCCCACGTCCTCGTCCTCGTCCTCCTCGTCTTCCTCCTCGGCTTCTTCTACCCCTTCGCCTTCCTCGTCTTCCTCGTCCTCCGCGTCCTCCTCGTCTTCCCCGGAGATCTGGATGTCCCCCAGCTCGAAGGCCACCTCCACTTCTCCCTCTTCTTCTTCCTCCTCTTCCTCCTCCTCGGCGGAGTCCAGCCCCACGTCCTCGAACGCCGTGTGCTCCAGCCCCTCCAGCCCGGTCGTCTCCCCGGAGGAAGAGGCCGAAGTCTGGGCGGCTGGGGCCTCTTCGGCATCGGGGACGGTAGCCGTGGGATCCAGCTCCCGGAGGCGCGCCTCGGTGGCGGATGCTCCCTCGTCGTCCCCGTCCTGGAGCTGCTGACGGTACGCCGCCTGGAGCTGCTCCACCGCTTCGTCCGTCCGCTCGTGGGTGGCCAACTGCTCTGCCAGGGTGAGCCGCATCGCCACATCGTCGGGAGCCAGCTCCACGAACTCCACCAGGGCCCGGAACGCCTCTTCCATCTCCCCCTGGGCCTGCACCATTTCGGCGTAGGTGAGGAAGTTCTGTCGGGCGTCGGTGAGGAAGCCCTGCCCTCCCCGGATCTGCCCCATCCGGAGGAACGGCTCCGGCTTCTGGGGGAAGTTCCGGATGAGCTTCCGACAGATGGCGATGGCGTTGTTGGGAAGCTCCGCCTCCAGGTAGAGGTCGATGGCTTCCTGGTAGCTCTCCAGTGCGGCGTGGTGGTCGCCCACCCGCACCTGGAGGTCCCCCACCCGGTTGAAGAGGGAGACGTCGGGCTGGCCCTCGTCGTCCCGGCTCTTCTCCAGCGCCTCCCGGTAGAGCTCCAGGGCCTTTTCCCACTGCTCCCGTCGCTCGTGGTGGCGGGCCTTTTCCTTCAGATCTTCGACGCTCATGAATGACTCGGGAGGTTGGGTGTGGCCGCCGGACCGGCCGCTAGGTGACCGGCCACCTGACGGGAGAGGAGACGTCGGGACGCCGGGTCCCGGAGCCCCAGGCGGTGCGCGGCGGCAGGGAGGAGGATCTCGTCGGGGATCATGCCCACGATCTCGGTGCCGGTGACCTCTCCTCCTCGTTCTCGGACCCGGACCTCCACGGCCTGGAAGACCTCAAAGGGGTTCACCCGGTCCAGGTCCTCCACATTCATGGAGACTTGCATCCGGCCCTGATGGGGAAGGGAGAGGCCCAGGGCCCGAACTCCGGGGAAGCCACCGTTCCGCCCCCGGAGGCTCCGGGCCAATTCCCGGACCGCCTCCTCGTCCAGGCCCTCCACCTCCACATTCCAGGCCAGAAGGAGCTTTCGGGCCCCCACGCAGGTGGCACCTGCCGAGGGATGCAGGCCGGGGCGCTCCCATCCGGGAGGGAGGAGGTCCGGCGCGCGCTGCGGCTCCAGCTCCCCCTGGAGGCCTTCGAAGCCGCCGCGGCGGAGATCGGCCAGCGTCTTTCCCGGAGGGTCGGAGGCCTCGCCGTAGTAGTACACGGGGATCCCCACCTCCCGGGCGAGGCGCTCGCCCACCCGTCGGGCGCTGGCCCGGGCATCCTCCATGGTGAGCCCCTGGAGGGGGACGAACGGGAGTACGTCCAAGGCCCCCACCCGGGGGTGGACTCCCTGGTGCCCTCGAAGGTCGATGGATTCGGCGGCGAGGGCACCAGCGGCCACCGCCGCCTCCTCCACCACAGGAGGTTCACCGACGAAGGTGATGACGGTCCGGTGGTGATCCGGATCCGAGGTCACGTCCAGGACCCGAGCCCCCTTCCCGGTGATGGCGTCCCGCAGGGCCGCCACCACGGAGGGATCTCGGCCCTCGCTGAAGTTGGGTACCGCTTCCAACACCGGAATCATGGTGCCGGAAGATAAGGACGCTCCCCCCCCTGGACAAGCAAGGGGGAGAGGCCGGAAAGCACCGCAAACATTGAGCTTGGAGGGGACAAAGGGGATCCCATCCGGGTGCCCCGTCGTGCCGGGGTCAGGGCCCGGCGGGAGCCAGTTGCCGGTTGTCGGGCTGGAGCTGGTGGGCCCAATCGAAGATGACGATCCTCTCGTCCTGGGCATAGCCCACGTGGGAGACCCGGAGGGCGGCGTATCGGAATCCTCCCCCTTCGTCGGGGAGGCGAAGGACGTAGGTGAATCCCGGCACGAGCTCCAGGTCCTGGGCGGCGTACCCCGACGCCGGGGCCTGGGAAAGCTCGGAGCAAGAGGCGTCGGCCGCAGGGCCACACCGAAGGGCCGTGGTGAAGAACGCGTCCGGGTACACGGCCACGTCGGGTCCGGGGACGAGCCACCACCCCGCTTCGTCCGCCTCCACGCGGAAGTGTCGGTCCGGGGCATCCCCGTGGCGGATGGGGTCGTCCACCTCCGAGGGTTGGAAGCGGAACCCGGCGTCCTCGGGTCGATCCTCGAAGGCGTACAGAACCTCGTCGTGGAAGTCCGGACGGGGGGTGGCCGAAGCCAAGACGCTCCCCTCCCCTTCGTGGCCGTACGCGTCCACCGAGGTCACGAAATACCGAAAGGTGAACCCATTTTCCACGCGCAGGTCCAGGAACCCCGGGGAGTCCGTATCCCCCAGGAGGAAGACGTCTCCCTCGTCCCCTTCCAGGTACACCCGGAAGAACCGAGCCCCCGTGACCTCCAGAGATTCGGGATCCCACCGAAGATACACGGCCCCGTCCAGGGCCACGGCCACCACCCCCTCCGGTGGTGGCGGGGGGGTCATGGAGGGAACCTCCACCTTCACCCAGTAGTCCGAGGGCGTCTCCCTCCCGGTGGCGGGGTCCACCGCGGCCACGTAGTACTCGTAGGTGGTCTGGGCGACGATGTTCACGTCGGTGTAGCGGCAGTTCCCTTCGAAGCAGCTTGTGACCTCGGCCAGGAGGAAGGGATCCGGGTCGGTGAGGCGCTTGCCATAGACCCGGAAGGACTCGTCGCGCCACTGGGCGTCCAGACTCCAGGAGAGGTGCACCGCCCCGGCGTAGTAGTATGCGTCCAGATCCCGGGGAGGGGCGGGAGACCCTGGGGCCGGGGCCACCCCGGTGTCGTCACATCCCCAGAGGAGGAGGAGGGCGGCCAGGGCGAGGAACCCGGCGAGGCCCCGACTCCGACTCACGGGATCCCCCCGCCCGCAGGGAGCCCCGTACCCCGCTGGTCGCCGCTCCGGAGCCGGTGGTCGAAGCGGATGTCCCGGTTGTCCAGGAGGGAGACCTCGAAGGTGAAGGCCCAGTTCCCCGCCACCGTCTGACGGAACCCGAAGTTGGCCTCCCACCGGTGGAGGTTTCGCCGGAGCTGCACCATGTGGTCCTGGAACCGGCCGTCCTCCACGTCATAGGAGGTCCGCCAGCTCAGCCGCCAATGCTCGGTGGGTTCGAAGCTCAAGGTCCCTCGGATCATCTGGGCCCGGTCGGGGGTCGGGGCGTCGTCACCCAGGGGCCGGGGGCGGCGGAGGGAGTAGGAGATCTGGGCATTCCACCCCCCGTCGGCGCCTACACCCATCCCTATGCCCCTCCCCTGTCGGTCCCCTGGAAGCATCCGGGAGGTGTCCGGCCCGTCCCGGCTCTCGAAGGGGTCCTCCTCCTCCTCGTCCAGATCCTCCTCCTCTTCTTCTTCCGGGGGAGCCGGATCCCGGCCCAGGAGCCCGTAGAGGAAGCGCACCGGAGCGGACCGTTCGCTCAGGCTGAAAGAGACGTTCATCTGATCCAGGTGGGGCGCCAGACGCCGGCGGCCGCCCTCGTCGTCCGGCGGCTCGAAGAGATCGTGCTCCACCGAGAGGGTGAAGCCCCGAAGGAAGTCGGAGGAGATCTGGTTGGAAAGGCGAGTGGTGGTGAAGCCCCCCAGGAAGTAGCCCAGGGAGTCGGCTTCGGCGATGTCGTAGGTGACGGAGCTGGTCTGAAGCGCCAGGAGGCGAACCACCTCGGACCGTTCCCGGCGCTGAGGCTCCCCAGGGGCCGGAGCGGGGTCGGGGTCATCCTCCAGGGTGGGAAGGGCCCCCTCCTCCCCCTCCAACCCAAAGGGATCTTCCAGGAGCTCCTCCCCCGCCTCCTCCACCGCCGGATCTTCCTCGTCCGAGGGGCGAACCCGGGCCTCGAAAGTCTGGTTCAGTCCGATGGTGAGTTGGTTACGGACCCGGGCCTCCCGGGCTCCGAACACGGCGGCCTGAAGCTCGGTGGGACTCACCGCCGGGGTGTAGGAGTACCGGAGGTTGGGGGTCAGCTTGTGCCGGATGGCCTCGTAGTTTCCGAAGCCGGGGAAAAAGCCGTAGACGTCGGAGCGAACGCTGGCACCGAAGGACAGTCGAGTGGGAGAGCCCACGTAGCTCTCCAGCGCCTCCGGGATGGTGTCCGAGCGGGCGAACCGCCGCTCCAGGCTCAGGCTGGGCGTGAAGGAATTGGTGCCCAGGAAGTTCTGGCGGTAGCTAAGGCTCGTGCTCCACTGGATCTCCGACTGCGCCAGCTCCCGGGGATCCACCACCGCCGCCCCGTTATCGTCTTCCTCCTCTTCCGCCGAGACCCACCGCCCGTGCCGGGGAGCCCCACTCTCCAGGCCCTCCGGGAAGAAGGAACCGGGGACCCCCTGGTACTCGGCGGATTCGAAGCTCAGGTCATTGGAGAAGGAGAGGTTCCCCAGCCCCAGACTGAGGCTTCCACGACCACTGGTGGTGGTCCGGTCCGTCTGCTGGAAGCGAAAATCGTCCCGGTCCTGGGGGGCGTGCTCGTGGATCCGCCGCCGGAAGTTCGTGCTCCCCTGGAGGGTGAGGTTGTTGTACCAGCTCGCCGTGGTGGGGGGCGCCTCGAAAAGCGTCAGGGTGGAGAGGCTCAGGCTGGCGGTGGGGAGAGTCATCTCCACCCGGTCGTCGGAGAGGTGCTGGCGCCGGTCCGCTCCCAGATTCAGACTCCCCCAGTCGAAGCGGTGGCTGAGTCCCCCTTCCGAGTTGATGGACTGGGTCACCTCCCGGGGATCGAAGGACTGCTCTCTCACGAAGTCGGAGCTGGAGGCGTAGCGGGCCGACGCCCGGA
>SKZC01000137.1 GCA_007127575.1 Gemmatimonadota bacterium | reverse complement strand
CCACGTAGGAGATCCTCGCCGTGCTTCCGATGGTGATGGAGCCTGAGTCCGGCTCCTCCTCTCCCACCACCATCCGGAAGAGGGTGGTCTTTCCCGCCCCATTGGGGCCGATGACCCCCACGATCCCCCCCCGGGGGAGGTCGAAATCCAGGTTCTCCATGAGGAGGCGGTCATCGAAGCCCTTCGTGAGGGCCTCCGCCCGGATGACCTGGTCCCCCAGTCGGGGTCCCGGCGGGATGAGGATCTCGTGAGTCTTGAGCTGCTCCTTCTCATCCTGTTCGAGGAGGGACTGGTACTCGTTGATCCGGGCCTTTCCCTTCGCTTGCCGAGCCCGGGGGGTCATCCGAATCCATTCCAGCTCCCTCTGGAGGGTACGGCGTCGCGCCGACGCCGACTTCTCCTCCTGCGCGAGGCGGGCTTCCTTCTGCTCCAGCCACCCGGAGTAGTTCCCCTCGTAGGGGTGTCCTTCGCCCCGGTCCAGCTCCAGGATCCAACCGGCCACATTGTCCAGGAAGTATCGGTCGTGGGTCACGGCCACGATGGTTCCGGGGAATTCGGCCAGGTGCCGCTCCAGCCAGGCCACGGACTCGGCATCCAGATGGTTCGTGGGCTCGTCCAACAGGAGCAGGTCCGGCTCTTCCAGGAGCACCCGGCAGAGGGCCACCCGCCGCTGTTCACCGCCGGAGAGGTGGGTCACGTCCGCATCCCCCGGAGGGAGGCGGAGGGCGTCCATGGCGATCTCCACCTTACGGTCCAACTCCCACGCATCGGTGGCCTCGATCCGCTCCTGGAGCTCAGCCTGCTCTTGAATGAGGGCGTTCATCTCCTCATCGCTGCTGATCTCGGCGAATGCGGCACTCACCTCTTCGAACCGGCGGAGGAGGCCCCGGGTTTCCTGCAGCGCCAACTCCACATTCCCCCGGACGTCCAGCGACGGGTCCAATTCGGGCTCCTGTGGGAGGTAGCCCACCCGGGTGCCCTTGGCCGGCCAGGCCTCTCCCTGAAAATCGGGGTCCACTCCGGCCATGATCCGCAGGAGCGTGCTCTTGCCCGCCCCGTTGGGACCCACGACGCCGATCTTCGCTCCGGGAAAAAAGGAAAGCCAGATCCCCTTGAGGATCTCACGTTTGGGTGGCACCACCTTCCGGAGGTCCTTCATCACGTAGATGTATTGCGGTCCGCTCATGGTATCGGTGACTGGAGTCCTGTTGGGTTTGCGGGGGACGGGAGAGTCCCGTCGTCGGGAGGGCGAGGTCAGGGCTGAGACGGATTCTCCGGACGGACGAACGAGCTCCGCTCCTCGGGTGCGGTCACCCGGATGAAGGGGACCGCCTCTGCCACATGACAAGCGTTACATGCGTCCACCACGTGGCCCCAGGCCTCTTCGACCTCCTCGACCTGACCACCCTCCAGCACGTCCAGGAAGGCGGGGAGGGGGCCGTCCAGGAAGAGCGTTCGGGCGGAGGCTTCTCGGGCGGGCCTTCGCACCACTCCACGTTCCATGGCGTCCTGGAGCTTTTCGGCCTGGTAGTGGGCGTAGGGCCAGTTTCCGTCCTGCACCGCCCAGTGCGCCTCCTCGTAACGGTAGGCGACCTCCCACATGGTGCCGCTGAAGCCCGCCAATTGGTCCCCTACCCGTTGAAACCGTTCGTCCACGCTTCCACTGAGCCACGCTGCGCCTCCTTCGCCGGTTCCTTCACTGGGCCCCTCCGCTTCCTGACAGGCCCAGAGGACCAGGGTCGGAGCGAGAACCAGGGCGAGGAAGAGACGAGAAGATGGACGCGAAGGGGAGGGGCAGGGTCGGGTCATGAGGGGCTCTCCATCTCCAATTCGGAACTCTCCACCAGCTCGACGCCGGCGGACGCGAGGGTCTTTCGGAGGTCATCGTCTCCGGACGGGTCCACCGAACGGGTGAGATCCCAGATCACCCGGGTGCGGAAGCCCTCTGCTGCGGCGTCCTCCGCCGTCCACTTCACGCAGTAATCCCTTGCCAAGCCGCAGACGTAGAGGTCCGACACCTTCCGTTCCCGGAGGTATCCGGCGAGCCCGGTACCCGGGCGGAGCCCGTCCGGGTTCCAGTTGTTCCGAAAGCCGGAGTAGGAGTCCGTTCGGGGGTCGTCCCCCTTACGAATAATGACGGAAACCTGCCCCCATGGGAGCTCCGGATGGAGCTCGGCCCCCTCGGTGCCCTGGACGCAGTGAAGGGGCCATAGCACCTGATCGTGCCCGTGGAGGGAGATGACCTCCAGAGGTTCCTTGCCCGGGTGGTTCGCAGCGAACGAGACGTGATCCGGTGGGTGCCAGTCCTGGGTGGCCACCTGGAGGCCGAAGGCATCCGAGTCCATGAGCTTCCGCACGCCGTCCAGAATCCGGTGGCCATCGGTTACGGGCAGCCCTCCGCCGGGCATGAAGTCGGGCTGGATATCTACCAGGACCAGAGCCGAGCGCTTCCGGTCGATCGTCATCATGGCCTCACCTCCGGCTTGGGGCCTTTGTGCCACCATCCCCCCTCCCCTCCACCATGGCGATGAGCATGGCGGCGGCCAATAGGGCCATGAATCCCGAAAAGAGCTGGGAGAGGGTGAGGTTCAGCCAGACTTCCCGCTCTTCCCGAAGGAACATGAGGAAGAAGCGGATGACGCCGTAAAGGCCCACGAACGTCCAGGTGATCACACCCGGCCGGACCCGAAATCGTTCCGCCTGCAGATACAGGGCTCCGGCGATACCAAAATTCTTCGCGGACTCGTAGAGCTGAGTGGCGTGTCGGCAATCGTCCGGGAGCCCCGGCACGTACTGGTTCTGGGAATAGTCCACACAGAAGGGTCCGTCGTACGGGGTTCCGTACATCTCCGCGTTGGCGAAGTTGGCGATGCGACCCAGCCCCAGAGCCAGCGCGATGGGGATCGCGATGCGATCCGTAAGCTGGTAGATGGGGACCCGATACTTCCGGGAGAAGAGATAGACTGCGGCCAGGATCCCAACCAGTCCCCCGTGGAAGGCCAGCCCTCCCCGCCAGACGGCGATCCAGGAGAGGGGGTCGAAGCCGTAGCGGTCGAACTCGAAGACGAAGACGTGGAAGAAACGAGCTCCCAGCAGGGCGCCCAGAATCCCGAATATGACGAAGTTCTCCGCCCCTTCGCGGTCCATGTTGTCCATGGTCTTCCGGTCCGCCGCCCGCTTCAGGCTCAAGTAGACGAGGAGCATTCCCGCCAGGTAGGGCAGAGAGTACCAACGGATTCCGAAGTCGCCGATGATCCGGATGAGGTAGGGGTCGATGTTGTGAACGATGGGACTCACGACGGCTCCCGGCGCAGTTACGGGGGGGACGGAAACGAATCCATTCGCTGGACGGAACCGATCCTAACGCCTCACGGCCTCCATGGGGAGGACCCGGAGTTGGGCGAGCCTTTCACAACCGGCGGGCGGTAACTACCGCAAGGGGCCCCCTAGGGATCCCTCACGTCCTCACGGTTCTCACGAGGCACGGCGGCTGCGATCCGCCGGGAGAGGTCGCTCCAGTCCGAGAGCTTGTTGAGAACCTCGGGAGCTCCCTCCTCGGGGAGATGGGGGTCGGCGCCGGGAGCCCCGGTGAGGAAGAAGACCGCGGACTCCAGGGCGGGGGCGGAGGCTCGGAGGTGTCTCCAGACGTCCCGGCCGTCCATCGCTCCCAACGAGACATCGATGAGTACCACGTCAGGAGCGGCGGACACCACTTCCCGGGCCACGGCCTCCGGGCCCTCGTAGGCTTCAGGGTTCAGGAGGAGGGGACGGGCCCCGGATCGGCGCAGAAGGCGCTGATAGAGTTGCCGAAGGTTCGCCTGATCATCCACGACCATGATTCGGAGGCCGGCGAGGGCCGAGTCTCGTCCCAAGGGGCGCTCACGGACCTCGGAGGAGGAACCGCTTCGGGGACGCAGGTAGGTCGATCCGTCGTGGATGGGGAGCCGGACCTTGAAGCGCGCCCCTCCCAGGTGGTGGCTTCGACCCGCAGTGACCTCCCCGCCCAGGCGGTGGCAGGCCCACCGCACCACCGAGAGACCGAGCCCCACGTTACCGTGAGCCCCTCGGACGAAGGGCTGGAAGAGCTCCTCCGACGCGGCTGGGTCCAGCCCCTCCCCGTCGTCCTCCACTTCGAGCAGGGCACTCTCGCCGTCCCCCGACAGGCGAAGCCCTACTCGGACGCGGCTCTGAGCGTGACGTCCGGCGTTCCGGAGAAGGTTCTGTACGATGCGGTCCAGAAAGCTCCGAGGCCCTCGTACCTGCGTTTCCCTGGAGAGCTCCCCCTCCAGGTGGGTGGTCACCGAGGGCGCCCCCGACAGCCAGCGCTCGATGCCCTCTTCCACCACTTCCACCACCGGAGACGTCACCTCCGGGGACCGGGTGCTTCCCTGCAGTTCGGAGAGGACGTCCAGGAGCATGGTTCGCAGCCGGCGGCATTCCCGGTGGAGCCGGTCCAGGTCCTCCACGGAGGCGCGTCCCACACGCACGTCCTCCCGGGTCAGGGCGATACGTGACGAAAGGGCTCCGAGCCCGGCGGACAGGTCATGCACCAGCTCCGCCGCCACCTGCCCCAGGTCCGAAAGTGGTGGGGACATGGGGTTGGGCTCCCCTCCTCCGGGGGTGTTGGAGGCGTCCGTCATGGGTCCTCTCTCCTTCGGCGGGGTCTCATCGCCTTTCCGCCATCTCGTTCCGGAGGACAGAGAGCTCCTCCACGAAGGCTTGCGAGACCGTGGAGAACGCGCCCTTCCGCCGCAACTCCGAGGGCGTGTAGGGAACGACGCTCCGGATCGCCCTGCGGAGAGCCTGGTCGCCTGAATAGCCGCAAGCCAGACCCACGCTGAATACGGTGTGGCCCGGGTCGTCCAGGAGGGCCGACGCGAAGAGTACCCGCATCCAGAGGAGGAGACGGCGCGGGGTGGGAAGCTGGGACCTCTGACACCAGCGGAGGAGGGTGGACGGAGAGAAATGGAGCGAGCGTGCCAGATCCTTCGGGTGGCCTCCCACCATCACCGTCTCTACCGCCGCGTCCAGGATCGTCCGGGCTCGACCCGTGAGAGGGAAGGGAAGCTCCTGGGAGAGGAGCATCCTGAGGGGTTGGCCCCGAGCGGAGAGGAGGCGCCGGCGGAGAGCCTGCTCCGTGGTGTCCTCCTCGGTCTGGATGATCTCCGCTACTCCCCACTCCCCCAAGGTCCAGATGTCGCGGAACCGGTTGGGAGGGGTGTCCAGGGCCGCCACCACCGTTGCGGAGGGAAAGGATCGGAGCAATGCGTAGAGCTCCGGGGCGGGTCCCTTCCCGTTGGTCCGCCCCATATAGGGATCTACCAGGACCACGGCGGCGGGAGGTGCCTGTCCCATGGCCTGGAAGAGCGCCTCCCAGTCTTCCTGAACCTGGAAGGCGAAGCGGCGCCGGGCCGCGCGCGCCAGCCGGTCCCGGAAGGGACGGTTGGAGTGAAGGATGAGGAGTGGTCTGGGCGATACCTTCATAAAATGACGGAATCTGTCATGGTTTTGACGGAATCGGGTTGGGCGGGGGGCGGCCCACTCCCCCAGATTCAGAGGTGCGGCTGGTGTTGCGCCGCGTCCACATTTTCGAGACCCCTCGTCCCAAGGAGTCGAGCCACATGAAGACCCTCCGATTGATTGCCGTCGCTTTCGCCCTCGCCCTCGCCGCCGGCTGCACGGATCTTCCAACGGATACGACGCCCCCAACCGCTGAAGAAGCCCGCGGCGGACACATCGGATCGGATGGTTGACCGCCTAGCCGAATCGCTTCGGCGGCGGGGGTCAGCCGGTTCCCGCCGCCGAAGCCACCTCTCTCGACGGGGGGACCGACTGAAGCGTCCGTAGGAGCTCTCTCGCCAGGTCAGGTCCTCTCGAGCCTGCGGCCTCCTCCTGGGAGGTCTCCACCCGCTGGAGGCTCTCCTGAGCCCGGACTTCGCTCTCGATGGACTCGAGGACACCCGCGGCCATGAACTGGACTTTGGCCTCCGCCCGTT
>SKZC01000074.1 GCA_007127575.1 Gemmatimonadota bacterium | reverse complement strand
GTCTTCTTGAGGAGCTTGAAGTTGAGGAGCGTCTCTCCCCCGAAGAAGGTCAGGTTCACCGAGGGACGTTCGCCGGACTGGGACAACATGAATTCCACGCTGTCCCGGGCCGTCTCCTCGTCCATGAACCGGGGTGTGGAGCCCTCGTCCACCAGCCGGTCCTCTCCATACTCGTAGCAGTACGTACAGGAGAGATTACACTTGCTGGTGACGTTCAGGACCATGGTGGTGAGGGGGAAGTCCGCAGAAGGGACCTCCACCGGCATGGGTTCCGGAGGGGCCCCTTTGGGGCCGATGGCCCTCACCTCCCAGAGGTCCTGAACCGCCCCCCGAAGGGCGTCCGGGTCCAGATCCGGCAGGGATTCGTTCAACTGGGAGAAGGTGCTCGGACCCTCCTCCAGCGCACCTAGGACCTTCGAGGTGGCGGAATCCAGTCGGAACACTGCCGCCGACGGAACCAGGTACACGAACTGGTGACCGGCCGCTTCAAAGGGGTGAAACTCCCGGAGTTCCAGTTCCAACTCCCCTGATCCGGGGTGCGGAGCGGCGTCCTCGATCCGGTCCCCTTCGCCCTTCTCGGAGGCGAGACGCTGGTGACGGGCGGCTACATCGGAATTCATGGTCTCAGGTCCTCCCCCAGGGTCCACGGGTCCCAGCGCATGTATACAGGGGCGGAAACCAGAAGGTAGCTTCGGGCTTCCAGTACGGGCCCGTCCCCGGCGGATGGAGTATACCGAGCACGGACCCAGACGTCCCCCATGTTGTTTCGATCACCAGCCCTCTCCGGATTCAGGCCGTCCAGGCCCGGAGTAAAGAGCCCCCGATGGTCGATCTCCCCGACGAACTCGGCATCGTCGTCCTCGAAACCCACCGGGTATTCCAGGATCTCCCACTCCACCGGTACGGGACCCACCCGAAGGTCGTCACCGGACCCGGGCTCGCCGTCGGGTCCCATCTGGTAGCCGATGGCCTGGAATTGCTGGTACTGCTTCGGTGAGGCGATCCCCCCCACCCGCGCCATACCGGCCCGAGGTTCCACTTCCAGGTAGTCCACCTGATGGAAGAGGGTGAGCATCCGTGGGAAGGAGGCCGAGCCCAGCCGGAGGTCCCGACGGCCCGCTGGGGCGTCCGGGTCCACCTCCACTCGGAGGCGGATCCGGTCCTCCCGCGCCTCCAGGATCTGTTCCACCTGGATCCCGGGGCCCAGGTCCACGTCCGAGGCACTCACCTCCGAGGGGAGGGATCCACCGTAGACGGTCACCTCCCCTCCCCCGGTTCCGATTCGAAGGGATGCAGGGTGAATCCCGGCGACGACGGGCTGAACCCCCACACGGATCAGCTCTACGTCCACCCCGAATTCGTGGTGGTCACCGGTGAACCAGCGACCATCGATGCGATCCCAGTCTCGCTGCACCACCATCACCTCCCGAAGCTCCCCTTCCAGGACCGACGGAGCCCCGTCCGACGATCCCCCGGCGGAGGTGCCCTGCGGGGAGGACCTCCCCCTCCACTGGTAACCGGTGTACACCACCGACTGCCCGGCACGAGCCACCGAGAGTCCCTCTGCAGGGTACTCGTAGGTCGTCTCCGTGGCGAAGTCATCGGATCCGGAGGAAGAGATCTCCACGGTCCCGAAAAAGGGGCCCCGCGCAGGATCGGAGCCCCGGAGAACCCAACGACCCTCGAGACGGGGGGAACGGAGGTTCGCCGACCACTCGGCCCACTCCACCGTTTCGAAGGGGTAACGCTCCGCCAAGTGCCTCCGGGCGCGATCCACGGGGGCATCGCCGGGAGGCGCCCCCCTCCGGAACCGCTGGCCATCGATGCGAGGATAGTAGCCTCGGTGGGTCTCCTCCAGCAGACGCCACTCCTCCTCGGTCCGCCTTTGGGTCATGGCCATCCCCATGGAATGGCAGGCGGCACAGGTTTCCCGGACATCCTCGTCGGGGTATCGGAAGTCCACCGACCGACGCTCCACCTCGAACCGGGCCGGCTCCAGCTCCTCCGGAGCCAGGCCGTGATGATCGGACAGGTAACGAACGATCTCCCGGGCCGTAGCCGGATCCAACTGGACGCCTTGAAGGGCCATCATCCGCTGGATGGAGGCCTGCCAGCCCTCCGGCGTCTTTCGCATGTAGGAGACCCGGCTCATCCGGCCGTCGTCGTCCACGGCATGGCAGGCGGAGCAGTTACGGATCACCACATCGGCGGTCACGGGGATCCCGGGGCCATCCGGTAGGACGGGTGGACCGGCCGTGGCCTCGTGGACCGAACCGGGAAGAGACCCCAGGGTGAGAGCCCCGCCGGTGAGGAGCGTGACGAGCAGCAACGAAACACGAATCTTCATGAGGACTCTCCCCCTGACACCGCTCCGATCCAGGCCCGCGCTTCCACTCCGTCCGATCCGCCGCGCCCCGACGCCGTGTTCACCAAAACTCCTTCCGCCAGCAGCACGGAAACCGTTCCCAGAAAATCAGGGAGGGGCACGGGCCCGCAGGCCGCCTCATACCGCTGGAGGAGCTGGGGTATGCTGCGCCCCGGGGCCATGCGGACGAGGCGCACGCTATCCACGTTTCTGAGGTACCGCAATCCGCCGGGGAACCTCCGGGTCCGGATCCGCCACTCCGGGACAACCTCCCCACCCCGCACGGCGGCCCCCCTGACCCAGTCCAGACCTCGGCCCACCTCGAATCGGGTCCGGGTCGCCTCACGGAGGCGGTGGAAGGCCTGGAGCACCTCCGGGTCGGACCGAAGCTCCTGGGCATCGGGGCCCACTGCGGCGAGAGTGGGATCCCATTCCCGGTCCTCCAGAGGCGACGGAAAGGTGCTGCCCGCATCCGACTCCGTAGGTGCTTTCGCCCCCGCTTCTGCTCGCGTCTCCCAGAACGGATGCGAGTACGCCGTGAGACCTTGCCGGTAAAACCTTCGGGTCCCCTCCACGTAGGTGTCCGTCACCATCTCTTCGCGCTCCTGGAAAAACGCCATGGCCAGCTCTCGGCGGGCCGGATCGCGCAGAGCGGTGTGGGCAACCACACCACCCAACCACCCCGACGCCAACGCCTTTTTCACGCCGTAGGAGGTCAGGGGATCCAGGAAGACGGCGGCGTCTCCCAGTAGGAGGAAGCCTTCCCCCCGAACCGCCCGGGCCCGATACGGCGTCGCCCCCCAGACCCAGACTCCACCCACCTTCCGCCCTCGCTTCCGGATGGAGTCCATCTCCCTGGCTTTCCCCAGAGCCCCTTCGTACCAACCCTCCAGTCCTTCTCCCTTCGTTGGCGGGCTGAGCCGGGGATCGATCATGGCGGTGAAGTAGCGGAGTCTTCGGTTCACCGGAATGGACCAGGCCCATCCGTCGGTGAAGCTCTCCACCAGGGTGTGACCCTCGTCCGGGAGGCCCCACACCTCCTCCTCGGCCTCCCAAAGGCCCACCAGGGCCGTGGTACGGAGATCGTCGGCCACGGGCTTCCGGAGGCCCCGTGAGGTGGCCATGACCCCGGCGCGGCCGGACGCGTCCAGCACGAGCCTGGCCCTCACTTCCTTCCAGCCTCCAGTTCGCTCCCGGAACCGGACGCGCACTCCGTTGTGGCCGTCGGGTCCGGGTTCGGCCTCCGACCTCACATCCTGAACCCGAGCCCCCCGGCGGACCTGGACGCCGGCCTCCTGGGCCGCAGCCTGGAGGACCTCTTCCAGGGCGCGCCGTTCCACCTGCCAGCCCGTCCCTGCGGGGAACGGCCGTTGCCGAACCTCGTCCCCGGCCCACAAGACCGTGTTCCCTGTGCCGGGGAAGAAACCGGCGGACTCGACCCGTTCCAGAATCCCGAGCTCCGAAAAGAGCTTCCCGGCGCTGGGTGGGACGGACTCGGCCAGCCCCCGCCGAGTCCCCCCTGCGGAGGTGAGGAGGAGAACGCAGTGTCCTTCCCGGCCCAGGACGAGGGCCGCCGAGCAACCGGCGGGCCCGCCCCCCAATACCACCACATCCACTACGGACCCGGAGTCCGCCTCCACCTGCCTTCTTCGACCCATCCGCCCCCTCACCTCTCCGGCTCTAGATCGGCCGGTCCACCGGCCACCCCGACATCACGACGGGATGTTGGGGTTGTTGAACCGCTCCACGTCCGGAAGGGGGAAGCACGTCTGATTCCCATACAGCCCGCCGGCGTGGAACGGCTCGCCTGGAGCGGGATGCAGGGGCAGGTTGTAGCGCTTCAGATCCATGAGGTGATGGCTCTCCAGGAAAAGCTCCGCCCGACGGTTGTAGATGATGGCCTCCATGATCTCGTCGGGATCGCTGCTCTGGAACTCCGGAAGATCCACGTTGGCATGAAGGGCATTAATGATGTCCACGGCATCCTGGAGGCGCCCCTCGCCCACCGCAGCCTCGGCGATGATGAGCTGAGCCTCCTCCCAGCCGGCCAACCGGACGGGATCGTCGAAGCTGTTGTACTTGAGCTGGGACCAGAGGGGGACATCGTAGCCCGCCACCGTCCGCTCCTCATCCCGCACAGGCACCCGCGGGTCCGGGACGCCGTCGAACTCCATGTTTTGGTACATCTCGCCTACACCCACCGCCTCCACATGACGGTTCTCCCGGTACTGGCGGTTCTGGGTGGCCTGGGTGAGGGCAGAGTACTGGAGCTCGAAGGTGAATCCGGCGGGGACCGCCTCTACCGCTTGGGCTGCCTCGGAGGCCCGCCCCAGATTCAGAAGAGTTCTCCCCTTGCCCACCCGAGCCAGGTTTACGAAGTCGTCCCGTCCCGACGCCTGAGCGGCGTCCATGGCCCGATCGAAGCGCTGGATGGCCAGGTCGAAGGCGTCCTCAGGGGGCTGCTCCGGTCCGCTGTCGAAGGTGACGCTGCACATGGACTCGCCGAAGAAGAGGTAGGTGTACCCCGCCCAAGCGGCCACCTCCGCCTCGAAGGCCGTCTTTTCGGGAACCTCCTCCACTCCCCAGTCGTCCAGCCTCCGGAGCATCTCGTCGGCGAACCACCGGGTCCGGGAGAGGGGGATGTATAGTGCGGTGTTGCCCCCCCCACAGTCCGCACCCGCATACGCCCCGGCGGCGTACCCTCCCGTGGTCCACTGCCGCTGGTCGTAGAAGGCCCGGGTTCCCCCGTTCTGTACGGTACGCCACTCCCAACCCACCATCCCACTGGCGTTGGCGTAGTGGGTGAAGGCGCACCGGAATTCGTTCCCCACGCTCTGCACCAGGAGTTCGGCCCGGGACGCGTCGTCCAGGTCGCTGGCCACCACCCGGGAGGGGGCCTCCACCTGAAGGAACCGGTCCAGGGCGTCGCATCCGCTCATCAATACCGCCAGAGCCAGGGCCGCCACGGAAAGCGGGGTGAAGCGAAAGGATTTCACGCCGGACATGATCTGGGCTCCTGGCTTTGGTTTGCTCGTTTCGACGGATTCGTTCATCCCACCCTCCTCAGTACGTGAGCCGGAGCGTCATGGTGAGCGACGTGAGGGGCGGGACCGCCGCGGTGTTCTGCGGCTCCCGGTTTCCTCCCAGGACGTTGGCCGGAGAGCGGGACTCCGGATCCTCGTGCGGCCAGGGGAAGAAGTTCGTCCAGATCATCCCCAGGTTCCGGGCCGCCACGCTCACCCGACCCCCGCTGGCCCCCACCCGCTGAGCCCACGTGGCCGGGATAGTGGAGGAGAGTGCCACCTCCCGGAGGCGCCAGTAGCTGGACTCCGGAACCCAGAAATCGAACTCCCCGAACCGTCCCATGAGGGCGGCTCCCAGGATGGTGGGATCCGTATCCTCCCAGAACCAGAGCTCCTCGGCGGTGCTCAAAGCGGCGTAGCGCCACCACATCTGCGTGGAGTAGTTGCTCTGCCCGATCTTGAAGTCGCTCATGACGTGGAGCTGGATCCGGTCGCCCAGATTCAGGCTGGAGCTCAACGACCCTTCCACATTGGGGTCCGGATGCCCGGCGAAGAGCCAGGGAGCGTCGAAGCAGTCGATGCTTCCTCCCTGTCCATCGTCGCACATGACGTTAAAGGCCTGACCCTCGGAGTCCACGTCCGCC
>SKZC01000169.1 GCA_007127575.1 Gemmatimonadota bacterium | reverse complement strand
GGGTGCTCCTGGCCATCTTCGCCAGCGCGACGGCGGTAATCACCTCCATCCTCTTCATCTCCATCCGAAGCTTCTGGCTCCTGGGCGGCGGGTTCGGGCTCTCCCTCTTTCTCTTCATCTTCGTCTTCTTCGTGCCGGTACACCTGCTGGAGAACCCTCTGCGCCACGCTCGGGGGATTCGCCCGAGATAGGGAGATGCGGCGCCCGGGGTGGACGACTCGCCCCAGGCTCTCCCTCGCACCCTTGCTAAGGGAGTTCCGACGGGATCCGGACGTGGATGCTGCCGCGCCGGGACATGAGGGTGGGGCTGGTGGCGAAGTGTCGGCCCCCCTGGAGCTCCACCTGGAAGCCCAGCTCCGGCGAACGCCACCGGACCTGGAATCGCTCCTGCTCGCCGGCCGCCACGAAGCCGATGCGGTGGCGGTCTCCGTTCCAGAGGGCATAGATCACGGCGTCCCCGTCGAACTCGTTGCTCACCTCCACGGTGACCATGTCCGCCGGGTTCGTTCCGTCGGCGAAGGGGTCGCCGGATCCGGAGCCAGGGAGGAGGGCGCACCCAGCAATGAACGTCAGGGTGAGGGCCAGAAGAAGGAGGGTTCGCCCGGGGCGGCGTCCTCCGGGTCGGGAGCCGTTCTGCTTCCTGGGGTGGTGGGTCCACATGGTATGGCTCTCCCTCGGGATGAGCGGGTGTCCGTCTATACGGGTTCATTTTACCATCCCAGGCGCCGTTTCGGGAGAAGGGGGTCCCTCCCCTTGGCCCTCCCGGGTGGCCGTGGCAACTTCCACTCCGACCCCAAACCGTTCCCGCACGCCTCCAGGACACCACCAGGACGCCATGAACCCGGATCACGACACAGTCCAGGGAGCAGCCGCCCTTCCACCTCCCCTGGAAGGCCTCCTCTCCCGCTTCACGGGCGGCGATCGGTCCGCTTTGGCTCGGGCCATCTCGGTAGTGGAGAACGAGCGGACCGGCTTCCAGCCCTTTCTGGACGCCCTCCTTCGGGTCACCTCGGGGGGTGGTGCTCGGGCGGGGATCACCGGACCTCCCGGTGCCGGGAAGTCCACCTTGGTGGCCGCCTTGGCGCAGGCCTGCCGGGACCGGGACGAGGAGGTGGGAGTGGTGGCGGTGGACCCCACCTCTCCCTTTTCGGGTGGTGCCCTCCTGGGGGACCGGATCCGGATGAACGACATCGCCATGGATCGGGGGATCTTCATCCGGTCCATGGCGAGCCGGGGGTCCCTGGGAGGGCTGGCCACCACGACGAGCGAGGTCCTGGACGTCATGGACGCCTTCGGCTTCCCCCGCCTCCTGGTGGAGACCGTGGGGGTGGGCCAGGCGGAGCTGGAGATCGCCGGCTCCGCCGACACGGTGGTGGTGGTTCTGGTACCGGAGTCCGGTGACGGGATCCAGGCCATGAAGGCGGGCCTCATGGAGATTGCCGACGTCTTCGTGGTGAACAAGGCGGACCGGCCCGGCGCCGATCGGCTGGTGAAGGAGATCCGGCTCTCTCTGCAACTCCGGCAGGGACAAGCTATGGGGAACGTACCGGCCCACCACGGGGTGGACCTCTCTCGGCTCCAGGCCGGCGAGCGGAGTCGGACGGAAGGGGCGGAGTCCGGGAAGGCCCCGGATTCCGGCCATGGGAAGGGGGCGGAAACGAAGGAGAAATGGACCGTGCCGATCGTGAAGACCGTGGCTCAGTCGGGAGAGGGCGTCCCGGAGTTGGTGGAAGCGCTGGACGCCCACCGGGAATACCTGGCTCGGTCCGGGGAGTTGGATGCCCGCCGCCGGGAGCGGGCCCGAACCCGGATCCGGAACGTGGTGGAGCGGGAGCTGAGGCGTACCGCCCGCAGACATCTGGCCGAAAGTGAGACCCTGGAGGCGGGGTTGGCGGGGATCCGGGAAGGAACCGCGACTCCGTACACGGTGGCGGCTCGGATCCTGGAGGAGCTGGGAGTGACGGGAGAGCGGATTCGCCTTCCCAGGGGAGATGCCCAGGAGGTGGGATCATGAGGTGGATGGTGGAACGTCCCGCCGGGAGATTCCCGGCCTGGGGAGCGGTTCTCGCCCTCGGGGTCGTCTTCCCAGCCATCTTGAGCGCCCATCTAGAGGCTCAGGAGCCGTCCCCGGCGCAGGAGTCCGCCACGGTGGCCGACACCGTTCCGGTGCCTCTGGACACGCTTCAGGTGGTGGGCTCCCGTGTGTCCGGGGAGCTTCCCCTGCGAACCCGCTCGGTGGAGCTACTGGACCGGGAGCGGATCGAGTCCCTGCCGGCACGGAGCGTCCCGGAGCTTCTGGAGCACGCTCTGGGAGTGGAGCTCCTTCCCCGCTCCGACGCCCAGGCCGATCTGTCTATCCGGGGGGCCGGGTTCGAGCAGGTTCTGGTTCTGGTGGATGGGGTGCGGATGAACGACCCCCAGACGGGGCACTTCGCCCTGAACCTGGGGATCCCCCTGGACGAGGTGGAGCGGGTGGAGGTGCTGAGGGGTCCGGCCTCGACTCAGTACGGCGCCGACGCCGTGGGAGGGGTGGTGAACGTGGTGACTCGGGCCGGGGGCGGTGGGAGTGGGGCCTCGGCTCGGGTTGAAGGTGGCTCCTTCTCCACCGCACGGGCGGGAGCCAACGCCTTCCACGGTGCGGGAGTTCTACGGTTCCGGGGGGGAGTGGAGTGGTCGCGCTCCGACGGACACCGGGAGGGGACCGACCACGAGATTCTCCTGGCGCGCTTGCGCGTAGGAGCTCCGCTGGCCGGTGGGGATGCGGTGGTGGACGGCTCCTTCGGGCTCCGGGAGTTCGGGGCCGCGGACTTCTACGCACCCTTCCCCTCGTGGGAGGACACCCGGGCCCGGAGCCTGACTCTCCGGTGGAGCGGTGAGGTGGCGCCGGGCCTCGACGTGGAGCCCCGCTTCCTCCTCCGGAGCCACGACGACGACTTCATCCTGGTCCGGGACGATCCGGGGATGTACCGGAACATCCACACCTCCACCCAGCTCGGAGGAGAGGTGGTGGCCCGGTACCGACCGGCAGCCGGGGTGGGGGTGGTGGCCGGCGTGGAACTGTTCCGCAACCGGTTGGAGAGCACGAACCTGGGGGACCGGGAGGAGGACCGAGGAGCCGTCTTCACGGAAGTGGCCCTCTCCGGCTCGGGCCCGGTGAGCTTCTCGGCAGGGGTTCGTGCGGATCGCCACGACGCCTACGGCACCTTCATTTCTCCTTCCGTATCCGCAGCGTATGACGTGGCTTCTCCCCTGCGGCTCCGCGGGAGCGTAGGCCGGTCGTTCCGGGGAGGGACCTTCACGGAGCGCTACTACACGGACCCGGTGCACCAAGCCCGGGAGGAGCTGGATCCGGAACGTTCCTGGTCGTCGGAGGTGGGCGCGGACCTGTCGGGGCCACACGGGCTCACCGCCCGGACTACCCTCTTCCTCAGATCCTCCTCCTCTCTCATCGATTGGGCCCTCCCGGCGGGGGTGGAAGAGGGCGAGGAGCCGTGGGAGACCCGGAACGTGGATTCGGCTCAGTTCCGCGGATTGGAGCTCGAGCTCTCCGGTCTGGCTCCGGGTGAGCTCCGTTGGAGGGGGGGAGTCACCCTTCTCTCCCTCCGGACCGAGGAGGAGGGCGACCATCGGTCCAAACACCTCCTCCGGCCCATGACGGAACAGCTTCACTTCGGTGTGGAGCGGAGCCTGGGCGCCGGGCTCAGCGTTTCCGTTCGCGGGAGCCATGAGCGACGAAAGGGAGAGGACTCCCGCCTGATCTGGAGCAACCGGGCCGCAGTGGAGCTTCCGGCGGGGCGGCTCCATCTGGATCTCCTGAATGCCACGGACGAAGAGTACCTGGACGTGGTGGGACAACCGGCCGCCGGGCGACGAGTCTTGGCCGGGTACTCCCTGAGCTGGTGAGGGGTACACTCCGACACCTGGGTCCGCGTTGACACCTTTACGCGGCGGGGAGCATCTTTTGCAAGGGGAAGGGCCGAAGGCCGTATTCCCCGGTAGGGCCCTCGCTCTCGGCCTTTGGGTTCATCAGTCGCGTGGGCCCATGGCGCCCTCCCTTTCATCGGCCACTCACAGGTGAGGAGAGCAGTGGGATGTCCACCGTAGAGCGGGACCTCCTGGCACCGTCGGAGCTCGCGGACCGGATCCGCCAGAAGGAGGAGGAGCTCCGAGAGCTGCGGGAGCGGATGGCCCGGTGGGAGGAAGCCGTCCGCGAGGCCCCTCAACGAGACGACACGGTCTTCACCTCCATATCCGGTCGCGAAGTGGCTCCGCTGTACACCCCGCTGAACCGCACCGGGGCACCGAGCTACCTGGAAGGTCAGGGCCTTCCCGGGGAGTATCCGTTCACCCGGGGGCCCTACGCCACCATGTATCGGACCCGGCTCTGGACCATGCGCCAGTTCGCCGGATTCGCCACGGCGGAGGACACGAACCGCCGCTACAAGTACCTCCTGGAGCACGGGCAGACCGGTCTCTCCGTGGCGTTCGACTTTCCCACCCTCATGGGCTACGACTCGGACCACCCCCGCTCTCTGGGAGAGGTCGGTGTCTGTGGGGTGGCGGTTTCCTCCCTGGCGGATATGGAGGCCCTGTTCGACGGGATCCCTCTGGACCAGGTCTCGGTCTCCATGACCATCAATGGTCCGGCCATCATTCTCTTCTGCTTCTACGTAGCGGCGGCGGAGAAGCAGGGGGTGGAGCCGGAGGCGCTCCGGGGCACGGTTCAGAACGACATCCTGAAGGAGTACCAGGCCCAGCACGCATGGGTTTTCCCCCCGGAACCCGCCCTGCGCCTCATCGTGGACATGTTCGAGTGGTGCTCCGAGCATGCGCCCAGGTACAACCCCATTTCCATCTCGGGCTACCACATCCGGGAGGCGGGGGCCACTGCGGCCCAGGAGCTGGCATTCACCCTCCGGAACGGCTTCGAGTACGTGGAACGCGGGATCGCCCGGGGATTGGACGTGGACTCGTTCGCTCCGAGGCTTTCCTTCTTCTTCGACGTCCACAACGACTTCTTCGAAGAGGTGGCGAAGTTCCGGGCCGCTCGTCGGATCTGGGCCCGGCACCTCAAGGAGAAGTACGGTGCGGAGAGCCCGGAGTCGTGCCGACTGCGCACCCACGCTCAGACCGCCGGAGTGACCCTCACGGCGCAGCAGCCGGAGAACAACATCGTTCGGGTGGCCTACCAGGCGTTGGCCGCAGTGATGGGGGGGACCCAGTCCCTGCACACGAACTCCATGGACGAGACGCTGGCCCTCCCCACGGAAAAGGCGGTGCGCATCGCGCTCCGAACCCAGCAGGTTCTGGCCTACGAGACCGGGGTGCCCAACACCATCGATCCATTGGCGGGCTCCTACTACGTGGAGGCTCTTACCGACGAGTTGGAGGCGGAGGCGGAGGAGATCTTCCACGAGATCGACGAGATCGGGGGTGTGGTGCCGGGGATCGAGGCCGGGTGGTTCCAGGGCCAGATCGCCCAGGCCGCCCTCCGGCAGCAGGAGGAGATGGAGCGGGGGGAGCGGGTGGTGGTGGGGGTGAACCGGTTCACCGAGGGCTCGGAGGAGGTGGAGATCGATACCCTCCGTATCGAGCGGGGGGTGGAGGAGCGCCAGCGCGCTTCCATGGCGCGGCTCCGGGAGCGGAGGGACGACACGGAGGTGGAGCGGACGCTCGCGGCCCTCACCGAGGCCGCCCGGGCCGGCGAGAACGTGGTCCCGCGGATCCTGGAATGCGCCCGGGCGTACTGCACGCTTTACGAGATCCGGCACGCCATGGAGGAGGTGTTCGGCGCCTTCAAGGAGCCGGTCTTCTTCTGAGGAAGCTTCAAGGGCCCGGCTGACGGACTGAAAGTTGAAGCTCCTCCGGATCGCACGCCGAGGTACCTTCGGAGCTCCGAAGGTCGCCGACTCTCACACCGGGCTCCGGGCCCGTTGAACCCAATCTCCACTCACAGCTTGGTCCCTTATGGTTCATTCCGAGGCCCAGCCCTCCACGGGAGCGGCCGTCGATGACAGTCCTTGGCTCGGTGACGACTCCGGCCTTCGCTCCCGGCCTCGAGGCGTTCTCCTG
>SKZC01000270.1 GCA_007127575.1 Gemmatimonadota bacterium | reverse complement strand
CCTGGATCGTTCCGTGGCCGAAGTCCCTGCGGTAGCGGTGGAGGCGGCCCGACGGGCCGTCTCCGAGATTGCCGAGCTCGTCTTCCGTACGACGGAGGCGGTGGTGCAGGGGAAGGGTCAGACCCTCTCCGGGGGAGCGGATCCCGCACAGAATGCTCGCGCGGCCATCGGGGAGGTTCGGGACTTTCTCAGCTTCGTCCATACGCCGCCGGAGATGGAAGACGAATACGCCCGACACGTCGCCGTGCTGCACGCGTCGGACCACCTGGAGCGGTTGCTGGATGCCCTGGAGGGGGTGAAGGGCCCTCCTGGGAGCGGCATCCCTGGAGGGTCCGGAGAGGGTCGGAGGGTCACCGAGGCCGGCGGGGGGGTGCTGGAGATTCTGGAGCTAGCTCAGGGGGCTCTGGCCCGAGAGCCGGAGGTAGACGGCACCGCTCCGGTCTCCACCAGGATCGAGGCCGGCTCCCGTGCCCTGGCGGAACTTCGTCGCACGATGCGCGCCCGGAGCCTGGAGGAGATCGCCGCCGGAAGACGGTCGCCGGACGAAGCTTTTCAGGACGTTGAACGAGTCCGGTTCCTGGACCGAATCGGCTACCACTGCTGGCGAGCCAGCCACCACCTGGTGGCGGCGGCAGGGGAAGGGTTGGACCCCGAGGTGGAGGAGGGGAGGGGAAACGGCACCTACTTGGGGGCCAGTACCTCGGATTCGGCGGGTTCGCCCTCCCCCGCAGCGGGAGAGGAGAACCCCAGGGTCTGACAGGAGTTGCGCACCACGGAGGCGAACTCCGAGACGATCTTCAGGCAGACCGGCTCGCCCACGACATAGCTCCGGGTGGCCGGAAGATGGACCACCAAGCGGGTCCGCTCCTCGTTCTCCGTCTCTATAGCCACCGTGGCCTCCACATGGGCGCCCGTGTACTTCGTGGCGAGGATCTCCCCGGTGAGAACGCCGTCGTCGCAGGCTTGGAAGGCGTCCGGCCGAACCGAGACCATGACGGGCGTGCCTTGGGGGAGGCCGCTCCCCTCCACACGACAGAAGGCCCCACAGTCGGTCTGGACGCACCCGTGGTCGTTCTTCACAAACCCCTGGAGGAGGTTCGTCCGGCCCACGAAGGTGGCCACGAAGACGGATTCGGGATGTTTGTAGATTTCCCAGGGCGTGCCCACCTGCTCGATCCTCCCCCGGTTCATCACCGCTACCCGATCCGAGATTGCCAGGGCATCCCGCTGGTCATGGCTCACGAAGATGCAGGTGACGCCCGCCTTGCGAAGTGTGCCCACCACCTCGTCTCGGACGCTTTCACGGAGGTGGGCGTCCAGGTTGCTGAAGGGCTCGTCCATGAGGACGACCACGGGCTCGGGGGCGATGGCCCGGGCCAGGGCCACCCGCTGCTGCTGTCCTCCCGAAAGCTCGTGGGGATAGCGACGGAGGAGGGGAGTCAGGTCCAGGGTTTTCAGAACTTGGCGGGTGCGTTCCCGGCCCTCGCGGCGGGGAATCCGGTTGAGACCGAAGAGGACGTTCTCCTCCACCGTGAGGTGGGGGAAAAGGGCGTAGTCCTGGAAGACCATCCCCACTCCCCGCTGCTCCGGAGGGACCCATCGGTCTCCACCGGCCACGACCCTGGAGCCCACCTCCACCGTCCCCTCATCCGGGACCTCGAAGCCGGCGATGAGACGGAGGGTCGTGGTCTTTCCGCAGCCGCTGGGACCCAGAAGGGTGAGGATCTCCCCTTCCCGAACCTCCAGAGAGACGTCGGAGACGGCCTCCACGGGGCCGGGCCAGAATCGCTTCCTCACCCCTCGCAGGGAGATGACGGGGTTCATGGGCCCAGGATATCCTTGAGAATCGTTATCAACTATCCGTCTATGATCCTAGCTGAACCCGACGGGGCGTGTCAACGGAGAGGGCGGCCACGAATAGGGGCGAGCCGTTCATTCCCGAGGCACATCGTGCTCCTTCGCCAGGGCCCGATACGTGGAGAGCTCCTGACGTCTTCGCTCCGAACTCCACCCCAGGATGGAGGCCATGATCCGTGAGGCCTCTTCGGCGGCGGCCAGTCCGTGATTTTCTCCGAAGAGGAGAAGGGCACTTCTTCGGTCCATGAAGTCCGTGAGAGTGAGGGCCATCTCCTCCTCCACGGCGAGTCGGACCTCCCCTCGGAGCGCCGGAACCTCCGGACCCAAGGGGTCCAACCACTTCGGGTCTTCTCGTCCGAATTCGGCCAGTGTTCCCAGTTGGCGGCCGTAGAGCCAACCCAACCGTTCCCGGGTCCGGGCCTCCACTTCCATCCGGGCCAAGGACCGCAGCATAGGCTCATCCGCCTCCCCTTCCGGCCCATCCAGGCGGTGGGCGGTGGTGAGGGGACTCCCGGGAAGCGGGGTCCGGGCGGCGGCTCCTCCTTCGGGAAGGGATTGCCCCATGGTCGTTCCCACGGCCTCCAGGATCCGCTCCGCCATCCGACGGTAGGTGGTGAGCTTTCCTCCTGCCACCGTGACCAGCCCCGGAGGGCCGATCCAGACCTGATCTTCCCGGGACATGTCCCGGGTGCTTTTCCCTTCCTCCTGGATCAAGGGGCGGATCCCACCCCAGGTGGCACGGACATCGTCCCACGAGATTCCGGCGTCGGGGAAGGAGTCCCGGGTCAGCGCCAGCAGCTCTTCCACCTCCGGCGGTTGGGCTCGAACCCGGTCCATGGAGCCGTGGTAGGTGTCATCGGTGGTGCCGACGTAGACCCATTCCCCTCGACGCATGACCAATCCGCTTTTTCCGTTCCGAGCCCGGAGAAAGGACGCTCCACGAAGTGGGAGGCGGTGCGCCGGAACGAGGATGTGGATCCCCTTGCTCGGGACCAGAGGTTTGGTGATCCGAAGGCCGGTCCCTTCCAGGAACTCCTGAGCCCAGGGGCCGGTGGCGTTCACCACGGCCCGAGCCCGAACGTGAATTGTGCTGCCGTCCAGGGCGTCCCGGGCTACGACTCCCGAGATGCGCCCATCATAGGTCCGGACCAACTCCTCGACCTGGACATGGTTCGCCACCAGGGCTCCGTGTGCGGCGGCGGAGAGGGCGTTTTCCAGAGTGAAGCGGGCATCGTCGGTGATGAACTCCGGGTAGCGCACCGCCCCCTTCAGGGGATCTCGAAGTCCGGGAAGGGCCTTTCGGGTCTCTGCGGCGTCCACGGCGGTGGCTCGCTCCCCCCGGCGACTTCCGGCCAAAAGGTCGAAGACCCCCAACCCCACGCGGATCTTCCAGAAGCTTTCGCCGCCGAAGACCGGGTAATGGAAGGCGATCCGGTGGACCAGGTGAGGGGCGATGGCCTGCAGGATGGTCCGCTCCCGGGCCGATTCCCGCACGAGTCGGAACTTGCATTGCTCCAGGTATCGGACACCGCCGTGGATGATCTTGGACGAGCGGCCGGAGGTCCCGGCGCCGAAGTCCTCTTTCTCCAGGAGCGCTACGGAGAGCCCGCGGAGGGCCGCATCCCGGGCGACGCCGCACCCCGTGATCCCCCCTCCCACCACCACCAGGTCCAGTACGTCGGCCTCCATAGCGGAGAGCGTCCCCCTCCGGTCCACGGCCCTTCGGGGAACGGCGCCTTCCTCCGCCTCCATCCCTTCGCCTCGGGAGCTCACCTTACGCCGCCGGAATTTCGATCCAGAAGCGGCTGCCTTCACCGGGTTCCGACTCCACCCCCACCCGGCCCCCCAGCCGTTCCACACCCCGTCGTACGATGGCGAGTCCGATTCCTGTGCCCGGCTTCTCCTGGCCTTCGGTGAGGCGCTCGAAGGCCCGGAAGACCCGGTCTCGGTTCGCCTGGGAGATCCCCAGCCCATTGTCCTGGACCCACAGGTGAACACTCCCGTTCCGTCGTCGGCTGACGATCCGCACCCGGGGCCTCTTCCCCTCGGGTACGAACTTCACCGCATTGGAGATGAGGTTCGTCACGACCTGCACCAGGGTGGTTCGGTGGCCCCGCACCGCCGGCAGGTTCCCCTCCACCTCCACCCGGGCCTTCGCCTCCTTCAGATCGGCTTCCATCTGCTCCATGGCCTGGGAGACGACCTCGTCCAGCTCCACGCGACTGAGATCCATCTCCTCGAAGCCGAGGCGGCCGTAAGCCAGTAGGTCCCGGATCAGGTCTTCGGACTGCCGCCCCGAGGCGATGATCCGTCGGAGATATCCCCGGGCTTCCTCCGGGATTTCATGACCGAACCGGTCCAGGAGGGTGTGGGCGAAGCCCTGCATCGTGCGAAGGGGAGCGCGGAGGTCGTGGGACACCGAGTAGGTGAACGTCTCCAGCTCCTGGTTCGCCTGCTGAAGCCGCTCCGTAAGTTCCCGGTATCGTTGCTCGCTTTCTCGGAGCGCATCCTGCGCCCGCAGCCGATCCATGAAGGTGGCGAGGTAGTTGGCCAGGCTTCCTGCCCATCGGACGAGTCGTGCCGGAGTGGAGACCACCTTCAGGTGCGCCAGCGTCAGGGCGCCGATGACCTCGCCCCCCACGAACATGGGAAAGGATAAGTACGTTCGGAGATCCAGGTCCTCGAGGGCGGGGTGGGTATGCTCGGAACAGGTTCGGGCGTCTCGCTCCACCACCGGCCGGCCGGTACGCACGGCCCGGCCGGTGAGGGTCTCCGAGGCGGGGATCTCCAGAGGACGCCCGTCTTCCGGAAGGGGGATCCCCCGGGCGGCAGTCAGGACCATCCGCTCCCGGTCCGGGTCGTACGTCTCCAGCGCCACGACGGGGAAGCCCGTGGCGTGGCTCACCTCCCCCAGGATCTCCTCGTAGGCCTGGGTGAGGGAGCTGCATGTGAGGGTGATCTCCGAGATGCGGTGGAGAGTCAGGAGCTCCTTGTTCCGCTGCGCCAGCTCTCGCTCACTCTCCTTCCGCTCCGTAATGTCGGAAAGGATGCCATCCACCCGGACCACCGTTCCCTGCGAGTCCCGCTCCGGCTTCAGGCTCGCTTCCACCCATCTTCCTGGCCCCGACGGGTCCGGGACCCGGTACTCGAGAGTGAGGCTGTCCCGGGGCGCCAGCTCCTCCAATCGCTCCAGTAGCCTCTCCCGGCTATCCGGGTAGAGACGTCCGTCCCACAGCGACGGGTTCTCCTGAAGCTGCTTTTGGGAATGGCCCAGGACCTTCTTGCAGGCCGGTGAGATCTGGATGAGCCTCCCACGGGATAGATCGAGGGAGAAGAAGACCTCGTCGAGCTTCTGGAAGAGGTTCTGTAGCTCGCGGTTCGTGCGCTCCAGCGCATCTTCGGCACGCTTCCGCTCCCGGACCGAACGGACCTCCCGTTCGGCAACAGCCAGCCGGACGTTCAGGAGAGCCATGTCCACGGGTTTGGACACGTAGTCGTCCGCCCCCGCTTCCAGGATCTCTTCCAATTGGTGTGGGCGATCTCTCCCGGTGACCACCAGCACCACGGCGCGGTCCCCTTCCGGGAGACGGCGGAGCTCTTCGCAGAAGCCGTCGCCGTGCATCCCGGGAAGGACCCAGTCCAGGACGATGAGGGGGTGCTGGGAGCGGCGGAACTCCGCCAGCGCCGACTCGGCGTCCTGACAGACCGTCACCGTGTGGCCGCGGGAGCGGAGGATCTCCGCCAGGAGCCAGCGCTCCTCCACATCGTCCTCCACCAGGAGGGCCTGAAGGACCTCCCGGGAGGACGAGAGGGTCACCCCACTGTCCTCCGTTCCGCCTGTGGCGACCCCGGGGCCTGCGGAGCAGTCATCCCGTCACTTCCACCGGGATCCGAACGCGGTAGTTCTCCCACTCCAGCACCAGGGTGGCCTGGGATCCGGACACGTCCTCGAAGCGGAACTGAAGCGTTTCCACGTGATCCTCGGGCTGCTCCCGGGGCAGAGTGGCCTGTCCAATCTCCTCCGCCCGGACCTCGGCGTTGATGGGGATCCCCCAGCGGTCGATGGAGCGGTTGAGGAAAAGGTCCCACTCGTCGTTTCCGGGTCGGGTGTAGAGGGAGTAGCTGCCGGCCTCCAGTTGGACGCCGGCGACGTTGGCCGGAGCGGTGAGGTGGATCATGGTGGGTTCATTGGCTCCCGTCCTCCAAAACTCCCCGTATGGGACGTCGTCACCACCGATCATGGTGCGGCCTCGGGCGGACGGGGCCCCGTAGCACACCATCACGGTGGCGGACCCCACCTCTGCTGAGGCCGACTCCAGGGGGCTGGCCCGACCCTCGAGGGGCATCTGCTCCGCCACCACGCACTGTGGGTCCTGTGAGCTCAAAAGAGGATCGGTCCCCAGGCCTTCAACGGTCTCCGCCGTGGCCCCGAGCCCCAGGAGCGTGAGGGGGAGGGCCGCCAGGATGGAGCGGCCGGAAAAGGCGTGATACCAGGGTGTCCCTGAGCTGCGCGTCATCATCGTCTCTGCCTCCTGTCGGCGTCTTCGAAAGGGGGTTCGGGGCCGGAGGCGAGCTGGCCATTCGGCGCCGAACGTTCGTTCCGGGATCATGTCCGTATCCGTCTCCCAGAGGCCGCCGCCGGTGCGTCCCCAAGCAGATGGCCTCAAGAGACCCAAGCAGCGGAAAGCTATCACCGCGCCCACTCGTTACGCCATTGCACGTTTCGATCCAGCCCGGTCCTCTCCCGGTCTCAGCGGCGATGGGCCTGTGAGGCGGCGAAGCGGTGAGGGCGAAAGGGAGCGAGCTCTACCCCCGGGTCCCCGTAAAGGACGAGCCCGGAGATGATTTGTGCCGTGACAGGGGCGAGGAGGATCCCGTTACGGAAGTGGCCGGTGGCGTACAGGAGCCCCCTCACCTCCGGGTCCGGTCCCAGCACGGGTAGAGCGTCCGGAGTCCCCGGGCGGAGTCCCGCCCACGACTCCGCTAGACGAGCGTGGGCGAGGCTCGGGAAGAGTTCCATGGCTCCTTCCAACATCCGGGCAACCCCACCGGCCGTGGGATGCGATTCGAAGCCCACTTCCTCCATGGTGGCTCCCGCCAGCAGCCGTCCATCGCGTCGAGGGACCAGGTAGAGGCTCGGGCTTCCCACCATGGCGGTGGATACCGGGGAAGCAGGGTGGAGGGCCACCATCTGGCCCCGGACGGGTCGGACGGGAAGCGGGCGGGGGAGCCCAGCGATCCCGCCGCTCCACGCCCCAGCAGCCAGCACGATCGTCGAGCTGGTGATTCGGCTGCCATCGGAGAGCTCCACACCCTCCACGGAGCCTTTGCGGATCAGGACGCGCCGCACTTCCCGACCCGGCACCCACTGCGCCCCCTTCCGTTGAGCCGCCGTCCGGAGGGCTGGGCCCAGCGCCCGGTTTTCCACCTGATGATCCTCCGGAATCAGGAGGCCGCCCCGGGCTCGATGGGTGAGCTCGGGGAGCTCACGTCGGAGCTCGTCCCTGGAGATCCAGCGGGTCTGAAAGCCCTGCCGTGCTCCCCAGGCAGCCCGTTCCCGGAGGCTCTCGGCCCCCTCCTCGGCCAGTGCCACCTGAACTTTGCCGGACGGGTGGTATCCCACATCCACTCCCGTCTCCTCCTTCAGCTCGGCCACCAGCCCGGGGTAGGCTCGAAGGCCCCGAAGACCCAACTCCAAAAAGGGCCCCTTACGGAGCCCCTCGCCGATGGGGGAGAGCATTCCGGCGCTGGCCCAGGTGGCTGCCCCGGGAATCTCTTCCCGATCCACCACACAGGTGGCCACGTTCCCAGCGGCCAGGGACCGCGCGACGGCGCTCCCGATCACTCCTCCGCCCACCACCACCACGTCGGCGGTGCCGGGAGGGCCGGTGGATGGTGCTCGGCTCAACGGGGGCTCCTGGTCCTGGGGCGGGGAAGCTCTGGCGTCTGCGCCCGGTGAGGACGAAGTTCCTGGGGCTCGGCCCCCCCCAGGGGACGGGGGGCCCGACGTGCGGTGGATACACCCCGAAGCCCACGGCAGGGTTCGTGGGCTTCGACCCAGCTCTCGGGAGGTGGAGGGGCCCCGGCGATTTCATGACCCAGTTCCGTTTCCGACATCCGGTGGAGGTACGTTTTCGTGACCTGGACCTGGGAGGGCACGCGCACCACTCCCAGGCCCTCGTCTACTTCGAAGAGGCTCGGACGGCGTATTGGAGGGAGGTGGCCGGACGCCCAGACCCCGGCGACGTGGATTACATCCTGGCGGAGGCGACGGTCCGGTATCGCCGACGAGTTCTCTATCCCGCCACCCTGGAGGTAGCGGTTCAGGTGTCGGTCCTGGGGAAGAAGCACTTCGAGATGGAGTACGAGGTCCGTGACCCGGACGGGGAACTCCTCATCTCCGGAAGCACGGTCCTCGTGATGTACGACTACGAATCCGAGAAGACCGCCGCGGTTCCGGAAGCCCTTCGGCGGCGGATCGAGGAGCATGAAGGCGGCCCTCTTCCTCGACGTCGGAGTCGGATCAACTGATCCGACTCATGACCTCCTCGTCGTAGAGGTGGGCCACCCACTCCCCGTAGCCGTTGTGCACCAGGGTGTCCCGGCGAAGGTCCTCCCCGATCATCTCCTCCGTCTCCTGGGACCAGCGGGGGTGAGGGACGGCGGGGTTCACGTTGGAGTAGAACCCGTACTCGTTGGGGGTCAAGTCGCTCCAGAACGTCCGGGGTCGCTCCCGAGTGAACTCCATCCTCACCACGGACTTAGGGCTCTTAAAGCCATACTTCCAGGGTAGGACCATGCGGATGGGGGCCCCATGCTGTTTCGGCAAGGGCTCCCCGAAGATCCCGGTGGCCACGAAGGTGAGCTCGTTCAGGGCCTCATCCATGCGGAGACCTTCGTAGTAGGGCCAGTCGTACCAATCCTGCTCTCGCTGACCGATGGCCTCGTCGGGGCGGTAGAAGGTGATGAACCGGACGTATCGGGCCGAGGAGAGGGGCTCCACCTTCCGGATGAGCTTCTCCATTGGGAAGCCGGTCCACGGGACCGCCATGGCCCACGCCTCCACGCACCGGAATCGGTAGAGTCTCTCTTCCAACCCGAACTCCCTCTCCAGGTCCGCCACGTCGAAGGTGCCCCCCCGGTCCACCTCCCCCGACACCTCCACGGTCCACGGGCGGGCCTGGAAGGGCCCGGTGTGCCTCCACACGGCGTCCTTGTCCGTCATGAACTCGTAGAAGTTGTTGTAGGTGGCGGCCACCTCCCGGTCCGTGAGGGGCCGGTCCAGGGTGAAGCGGGGGTCCCGGTCTCCGGGATAGAGCTCCCGGGTGGGAGTCTCAGGAATCGTGTCCAAAGGACCGTCCGGCACCGGGCCTGCCGTTCCTCCACCCCCGCCTTCGTTCCTTCCCTGGCCCGACCCGCCGCCTACTCCACACCCGGCCACCCCGGCGGCAGCCAGTCCGACGCCGAGCTTCTTTACGAATGAGCGGCGGTTCCAGTAGATGGCAGGAGGTGTGGCTCGGTTTTCCGGAATCGTCCAGTCTGGAGGGAGGATGATGTTGGCCATGGGTGCGTGCTCCCGGAGTGAGGTGCAGGGCGTCTCTCATGTCGGCCCCGGCGTCGGGGTTCGACAGGGTGTGCTCGCTGGCTCGAGATCCCGTGATGGATCTTTTCCGGGATCCCAGGTGTTAATGTACTACGATCCACATTCGGGATGCTCCGCCCCTGTGGAGAGCCCCGAGGAGTCCAAGTGGATGGCGTCCCGTTACAGCTATTATATTCAGCTTGACGGATGGCGTGCGACCCGTTCTTTTCGGGTCCGAGTCGGATTTGGTGGGTTCGGGTATCGTGCAGGTTTCGTTTCACTCGGTTGATCGCGGGCTCCCCCATGGCCAAAGGCGGCGGTGGGGTGTGATCGCGACGGCACAGAGGGTTCCTCAGGAGCATCGCCATGTTTGGAAGCTTGAGCAAGAGTACCATTCTCCTCACGGTCTTCGCTTTCCTCGTCCTTCCCGTTCTTCCGGGGCAGGCGGAGGCGGAGGCGCAGAACGACACCCGGTTCCGGGTACTCATTCCCGACATGCAACCTCGGGATGACGACTCCAGCCGGCGCTGGGGCGAGAATGTGGCGAACATCATGCGGAGCCAGATCGACGCCCTGGGAAGCTACGTGGTCATCGACAGGGACGAGGTCCGGGAGCTTCTTCGAGACTTCGATGTTCGGGAGGAGGACCTGGACTGCATCACGGCCCGTCAGCTCGCCACCCAGTTGAACGCCCAGCTCGTCATGTGCGGGACGTATCAGGACCAGGGCGACTACTATGACTTCGACGCCGAGTTCATCGCAGTGGAATCCGGCGACGAGATGGTCATCGAGCCCCACCAGGTGGAGCGGCGTCGCGGCGACACCGACGAGGCGGGTGACTACATCTTCTCCCGCTTCCAGGAGATCTCCGAGGCCCAGACCTACAGCGCCTATTGCGCCCAGGACTATCAGAGCCAGAACTGGGAAGAGGCCCTCCGGACTTGCAATCAGGCCTACGAGCTGAACCCCGAGTCCGTCTCCGTCCTCTTCGTCCGGGCCCAGACCTATCGGCAGTTGGAGCGCTTCGAGGAGTCACTGGCCGACTATCAGGCGGTGCTGGAGCAGGAGTCCACCCACGAGTCCGCGTTGGAGAACGCCGGCTGGGTGGCCACCCAGATTGGGGACACGGACCTGGCCCTGCAGTATTACCAGCAGTACCTGGACCTGAACCCCGAGAACACCACGATCCGCCTCCGGGTGGCCTACGACCTGGCTCAGGCCGGTGACAACGAAGGGGCCCTGATCCTGGCGGAGGAGGGGCTCGAGTACGACCCCGACAACGTGGACATCTGGGAGCAGATGGGAGGGTACGCCTTCCGCGCCGCTCAGGACCGGAGGCAGCAGATCGAGGCCGCCGACGGTGAGGACGCCACCCTCCCCGCTGGGGTGCGGGAGATGTATGAGACGGCCATCGAGGCCTTCAACCACGTGCTGGACGCCCGGGGTGAGGAGACCTCGGTGAACTACCTGGCCAACACGATCCGGGCCTACCTCCAGCTCGACGAGGTGGAGCAGGCCATCGAGCAGGCCCAGCGGTCCCTGGCAGCCCGTCCGGACAATCCTCAGCTCAACGCGCTTCTGGCGCAGGCCCTCTACGAGGCCGAGCAGTTGGAGGACGCCATCGAGGCCATGCTGGCCGTGATGGAGTTGGATGAGGACTACAGCAACCTGTACACGCGCCTGGGTCAGTGGAACCTGGAAGCCGGCAACGTGGCCGACGCCATGACGTACTTCCAGGAGTCGGTGGAGCGGGGCGAGCGGACCAACGACCAGGTGGCGCGCCAGATCTTCGCCGTGGCCTATAACGGCTACGTCCAGCAGGATCAGTACGCCGAGGGGATAGCCCTCTTCGAGGAGGCCAAGGCCTTCGATCCCGGACCCGAGGTCCGCGGCGAGCTGGACTTCTGGCACGGATTCGCCCTCTTCCGTCAGGCGGAGCAGATCCAGGAGCCCCAGACCCCCGAGTCCGCCGAGCAGGCGCTCCCGGTGTTCCAGCGAGCCCGTGAACTCTTCGAGGCCGGTGCGGACTATGCCGAGCGGATGCCCCAGGTGAACCTGAACCAGTTCCTGGGAGCGGCGGATCAGTACATCGAGATCCAGGAGGCCATTCTGCGGAGGGGTCGCCGCTAAGCCGTACCTGATCCGTCTCGGGCCCTGAGGGGCCCGAACCGAACGGCGCCGGGGAGAGGTTCTTCCCCGGCGCCGTTTTTTCGTGCCCGGCATCCTTCCCGCGACTCTCTCCCCTCCTGTCGCTCCCCACCTCCTTCACGGGGCCCCATGAAACGAGAGACTTGACGGGCTTCCCACCCGACCCCTACCTTCGACCCAATCATTACCACTCTTTACCACAATTACCCACTGCGTACCACCGGTGAGCGGATTCCTTGGGCGGTACGAATACCAGATGGACCCGAAGGGGCGGGTCAGCCTCCCGGCTGCGTTTCGGCGCGGTCTGGAGAACGGCCGCTTCATTCTGCTCCAATGGGAGCCCGCGTACCTCACCCTTTTTCCCGAGGAAGCCTGGAACCGGGTACAGGAGCGGCTTCTGGAGCACCGTCGAAAAAGTGCGGAGGCAGGGCGATTCCTCCGAAGGATCACCTCCAACGCGGTGGAGGTCTCGCCGGACAAGCAGGGTCGGATCCTCATCCCGTCCTGGCTTCAGGATGCGGCTGAGCTGGAGGGCTCCGTTCTCCTGGTGGGAGCCATCGATCGGGTGGAGCTGTGGGATCCGGAGAACTTCCAGGAGGCCACGCCCGACGAGCCCGGTGAGTTCCGGGATGTGGCCGCCGAGATCTTCGGTTGATGCCATGGCCGGCTGGGGGAGGGGAGGATGGGGGGCCGTGAGTCGGCGGATGGTGCGGATGCCTTCCACCACGACCCCGTCATGGTTCGGGAGGTGGTGGAGTTGCTCGAGCTCCAGGGAGATGGGTGTGTGGTGGACGGAACCGTGGGAGGGGGAGGGCACGCTCAGGCCATTCTGGAGCGCTGCCCCGGATGCACCCTCTTTGCCGTGGACCGGGACCCGGAGGCCTTGGAGGCAGCGGGTCGGCGACTGGAGGTTTTCGGTCCACGGGTGGAGTTCCTTCAGGCTCGCTTTGATGAGGCCCCTGCTCAAATCGGGGCGAAGGTGGAAGCGGTCCAGTCCGTTCTCCTGGATCTGGGAATGAGCTCCTGGCACCTGGATCGAACGGAGCGGGGGTTCGCCTTCCGCCCGGGGGTTCCTCTGGACATGCGCATGGGAGGGTCGGAGGAGAGTGGGCGTACCGCGGCGACGCTTCTGAACGAGGAAGACGAGGAGACTTTGGCCAGGATCTTTCGAGAGTACGGAGAGGATCGGCGCAGCCGCTCCCTGGCACGAGAAGTGGTGGCTCGGAGGGAGCGCCGCCCGTTTCGCACCAGCGACGACCTGGTGGGAGTTCTGGCCGCCGTCTCCGGTCGAGACCCGGGCGTCAAGGCGAAGGCGCGGATCTTCCAGGCCCTGCGCATCGCGGTGAACCAGGAGCTGGAGGTGTTGGAAGCGGCGCTCCCCAGGTTCCGCGATCTGTTGGAGCCGGAGGGTCGTTTGGTGGTGATCAGCTATCACTCCTTGGAGGATCGATTGGTGAAGAACGCCTTCCGGGACTGGAGCCGGGAGTGCGTTTGTCCACCGGAGCTGCCCGTATGCCGGTGCCGGGGGGAGCCTCTCGGGAAGGCGCTGACCCCGAAACCCCTCCGTCCCAGCCCCGAAGAGGTGGAACGAAACCCCAGGGCCCGGAGCGCGCGGCTGCGTGGATGGAGGAGGGCGGCATGAGCCGACGCGTTTCGGGTGCCGGCGCCGGGGTGCTGGGGATCGTGGCCCTTCTGGCCGCTCTCAGCCTGGTGACCTGGAGACAGGCTCGGGCCCTGGAGGAGCTGGCCCGAGTGGACCGGCTGCATCGGGAGCTCTCGCTGGTGCAGGCCCAGAATGGGGACCTCACACGGCGCATCCAGTTCCTGGAGAGCCGAGGCCGCGTCGTTCCCGAGGCCCGGGATCGATTGGGGATGGGGACCCCTAGCGCCGCGGAGATCGTCATCCTACCGGAGCACTCGCCATGAATCGGGTCCCTTCCCAGGAGGTCCGAATCGAGCGACGGGCGAACTTCCGTCGACGCCTCCTTCTCGTGGTTTGGCTCGGTGCCGCCGGGTTCATCCTCTGGCGGGCGGGCTCACTCCAGGTGGGCGAGGTGGAGTTCTGGCGTGCAGAAGCGGATCGGCAGCACCGGACCCAGGCGGAGGTGCCGGCCCCTCGGGGGTCGATCCGCGACCGGAACGGGCTGGCCCTGGCCGTGAGTTTCGAGCGTTTTCGGGTCTCCGTGGCACCTCAGGAGATTGCCGGCGCGTCCGGTGGGCGGGAAGAGCTTCAGGAAATCCTGACAGAGATCCTGGACCTCGCCCCCGGGGAAGCAGAGCGGATCGTGAGCTCCGAGCGCCGGTGGGTGGTGATCCCGGGTCGATACCCTCCCCATGTCCGGGAGGCGTTGAGCGGAGTGCAGGGCATCTACGTAGAGCGAGAGCTTACCCGTTCCTATCCTCATGATGGACTAGCGCGAGCAGTCCTGGGCTCCGTGGTGGACGGCCGAGGCCGAGACGGGGTGGAGCAGGCCTTCGAAGAGCGGCTGCGCGGAGAGCCGGGACTGGAAGTGAAGGCCCGGGACAGCCGAGGCCGGGCCATTCCGGGAGAGGTGTGGACGGTCCGTCCCGCTCGGTCCGGGGGAGACGTGGTCCTCACCCTGGATCTGGACCTCCAGGAGATCGTCCGGGAGGCGCTCCGAGAGGCGGTGGAGGAGACCGGCGCGGCGGGAGGGGATCTGCTGGTGACGGATCCCCGCAGCGGGGAAGTCCTGGCCATGGTTTCCCTGAGTGCGGACGGATCCACCGATCTTTCCTCACTCCACGCCCCGTATGAGCCCGGCTCCACGTTGAAGCCCTTCACCGTGGCCGCCCTCCTCTCCAGGGGGCTCGCCAGCATGGGGGACTCGGTGGATACCGAGGATGGTCGGTGGACCACGCAGGGTCGCACCATCTCCGACGTCCAGCGGGTGGGTACGGTGACCCTGGAACGGGCGCTCCAGGTTTCGTCCAATGTGGGGATCGCCAAGCTGGCGGAGCGACTCAGCCCGGAAGCCCAATACGAGGCACTCCGAGACTTCGGGTTCGGAGTGGCCACAGGGGTGGGGATCCCCGGCGAGGCGGCCGGCATCCTCCGCCGTCCCCGGCAGTGGTCGCGACAGTCCCAGGCGAGTCTCGCCATCGGCTACGAAATCGGGGTGACGCCCCTTCAGATGGCCATGGCCTACGGGGCTCTGGCCAACGGGGGCCTCCTCATGGAACCCCAGCTCTTCCGGGAGCTTCGGTCCCCCGAGGGTTCGGTCACCGACCGCTTCGAGCCCCGGGCCATTCGCCGGGTCGTGCCCGAGGATGTGGCCCGGGAGGTGAATCGGGCACTGGTGGGAGCGGTGGAGGAGGGGACGGGAAGCCGGGCCCGGCTCACCACCTTCTCCGTGGCGGGGAAGAGTGGGACCAGCCGTGCCCATGGCGGGGCCGGAGGATACGCCACCGGCGGGTATTACGCGTCCTTCGTGGGCTACTTCCCGGCGGATGACCCACAGCTTCTGGTGTTCGTGAAGCTGGATCGGCCCCAAGGGGAGTACTACGGCGGGGCCACGGCGGCTCCGGTCACCCGGGCTACCATGGAGGCGGTTCTGGCTTCTCGCCGGGCGCCCATCGACCGGGGCTCGCTGGCTCGATTGGAGCGTCGAGTGGTTCAGGAGCCCTCGCTCTCCGAGATGTCGTCGGCTCCCCCGGCGGTGACGCTGGCCTCCGGAGCGCTGGACCCCTGGGAGGCAGGGACTGCATCGTCACCCACCACTGCAGGGGCGACCTCCGGTACGTCTACGGTGGGAGAGGAGCGGAGTCCCGACACCCGGGCGGCCGTTTCCGTGCCCGAGGTGGCCGGACTGAGCCTGCGGGCCGCCGTTCGTCGCCTCCACGCCCACGGCCTCCGTGTCCGGTGGCCGGAGGGAGGAGGCGTCCCCTGCTGCCGGACCGGCGTGGACGGAACGGTGCCGGCGGCGGGAGAAACGGTTTCCAGGGGAGACACGGTCCAGATCCGGTGGCTGGCTCGGCCCGAGGGGGGTGGGGGAGGGAGTCCACCTGGAGACGAGCGGAATGAGTGAGCCGGGCCGCCGCCTCAGCGGGCTCGCTTCGGTCCTCCGGGATTCCGGCCTTCTGGTGGAAGGCGGGGCTCCGGAGGATCTTCGGGTTCAGGGGGTGACCCACGACTCCCGAACCACAGGTCCCGGCGACCTCTTCCTGTGCTGGAGAGGCACCGCCCACGACGGGCACCTGTTCCTGGAGGAGGCGGTGGCGCGCGGCGCAGTGGCCGCAGTGGTGGAGCGACCGGTTCCCGACGTGCGAGTTCCCCTCTTGCGGGTTCGGAACGGGCGACGGGCGGCAGCCCTGGTGGCCGACGCCTTTTTCGACTCCCCGTGGGAGGACCTGTTCGTTGCGGCGGTGACGGGGACCAACGGAAAGACCACTACCGCCCTGCTCAGTCGACATCTTCTGGGTCTCCGAGAGCCCTGCGCCGCCCTGGGGACCTTGGGCCTGGTGGAGACGGACGGCACCCCTCGTCCCGACTCTGGCGCTCTCACGACCCCCGGACCCGTGGAGGTGGCACGCACCCTCCGGGAGCTTCGGGATCAGGGCGTGCATTCGGTGGTGCTGGAGGCGTCGTCTCATGCCCTGGAGCAGCACCGGCTCGACGGGATCCGCTTCGATGCCGCCGTTTTCACGAACCTCTCCCAGGACCACCTGGACTACCACGAGTCCCAGGAGGCCTATCTGAGGGCGAAGGGGCGCCTGGTGGAACTACTTGCCGCCACCGGGACCCGGGTGGTGAACGGAGAGGACCCCGCCTGGCTCCAACTCCCGTCGCACCCCGGCCCCGTTCTTCGGTATCGGGTGAATCAGGACGGGACCGATGGATCTCGGGAGGGAGAGCCGCTGGTGGCCCGGGATCTCGAGATGGGCCCGGGGGGGTCTTCATTCATTCTGGAGTTCCGGGGGGAGCGGCAACCCGTGCGGCTGCCGCTCCTGGGGCGGTTCAACGTGGAAAACGCTCTGGGAGCGGTGGGAGTCGTGTTGGCCCGAGGGGGTTCGCTGGAGGAGGCGGCTAGAGGACTGGCGGAGGCGCCCCAGCTCGCTGGACGCCTGGAGGTGGTGACCCAGCGGGAATTCGCGGTGGTGGTGGATTTTGCCCACACGCCGGCCGCCCTGGAGCGGGTTCTGGAAACCCTGAAGCCTCTCTTTCCCGGTCGACTCATCGTGGTGTTCGGCGCCGGCGGGGACCGGGATCCTGGCAAGAGGGCGCCCATGGGACGGGTGGCGGCGGAGTGGGCCGACCTGGCCATCGTCACCTCCGACAACCCCCGCACCGAGGACCCGGAAGCCATCGTCCGGCAGATCGCCGAGGGGATGGAAGGCACCGACCACGAAGAGATCGTGGACCGGAGGCTCGCCATTCAGCGGGCTCTGGACCTGGCGAAGTCCGGAGACGTGGTCCTCCTGGCCGGAAAGGGGCACGAGCGCTTTCAGCAGGTGGGAGAGGAGCGGAGGCCCTTCCATGAGCCCGAGATCGTAGCCGAGCTGTTGGCTTCGGGAGAGCGGCGATGATCCCGGCGTTCCGTTGGACCGGAGAAGAGGTGTCCGAGGCTCTGGGCCTCGGCGCCCGTCCCACCGAGCTCTCGTTCACCCAGGTCTCCACGGATACTCGGTCGCTGGAAGCCGGGGCCCTTTTCGTGGCGCTACGGGGCGAGCGCTTCGACGGCCATGACTTCCTGACGCAGGCCCTGGAACGGGGGGCTCGGGGGGTGGTGGTGGAGGACCCACCGCAGGCGCCGGGAGAGGCGGCGGTCTTTCAGGTCCCGGACACCCTGGTGGCTCTGGGGCAGTTGGCTCGCCATCGTCGCCGGCGCCTGGGATGGTTCGTGGTGGGCGTCACGGGAAGTGTGGGAAAGACCACGGTTAAGGAGCTTCTCAAGGCGGCGCTTCGTCCCCGGTTCCGGGTCCACGTCAGCAGGGCCAATGAGAACAATCGGGTGGGCGTTCCCTTCACCCTGCTGGAGGCACCGGAAGCCAGCGAGGTCGTGGTGGTGGAGATGGGGACGAACGAGCCCGGAGAGATCGGGATGCTCACCGGGATCGCGGAACCCGGGGGAGGCGTCCTCACCACGGTGGGAGAGGCGCATCTTGAGGGACTCGACTCCGTCGAAGGGGTCCTGCAGGAGAAGTTGGACCTCCTGAGAGGCCTTCCGGACGAAGGATGGGCGGTGGTTGGTGACGAACCCCTCGAGCTTCCGGAACGGGCCCGGGCCATCATCGAGGACGTCACCGTCACGGGACTCTCCCACCGGGCGGACCCGGAGTTCCGGGTGGAGAGCCATACCCTCGCCCCGCACGGTGGGGCACGCTTCAGGTGGATGGGGAGGGAGGCCACCCTGCGACTCCCCGGCCCTTCCGGTCTCCGAAACGCACTTCTGGCGCTGGCCGTGGCTCGCCGACTGGACGTAGCCCCCGAAGCGGCGCTGGCGGCAGTCTCCCAGGTCCGGTCTCCCTCCCTCCGGGGAGAGATCCAGGAGCTGGGGGGGCTGACGGTGGTGGTGGACTGCTACAATGCGAACCCCCAGAGCATGAGGGCTGCACTGGATCTCCTGGAGGCGCTTCCCGCCCCGGGAGGGCGCGTGGCGGTCCTGGGGAGCATGCTGGAGCTGGGGAAAGCCACGAGGGAGCTCCACCTGACGCTCCTGCAGGAGCTGCAGGACCGCTCCCTCCGAACCGTGGTCCTGGTGGGGACGGAGTTCCAGGAGGCATGGGAGGGTCGATCCTCGGACTTCTCTGACAGGCCCTCCGGCCCCCGCCTCCTGTTCGTGCCCACGGTGGACGAGGCGGAGCCCATCCTGGACCGAGAGCTTCAGGGGCGCGAGGTCGTCCTTCTGAAAGGCTCCCGGGGGCTGGAGCTGGAGCGACTGCTCCCGTCCTTGGAGGCACACGGGGGAAAGGCAGGTGGCACCGTGGGACAGGGGGGGGGCTGACATGCTCTATCATCTCCTCCCCCAGTTCACCGATCTCCATATCGTCTTCAACCTCTTCACCTTCATCACCTTTCGGGCGGTCGGGGCCGGAGCTACCGCCCTGGTGCTGGCCTTCCTCCTGGGTCCTCCCACCATCCGATGGCTCCGGAGGCTCCGGGTGGGCGAGGTGGTTCGCATGGAGGGGCCGGAGGAGCACCTGAAGAAGGCGGGCACCCCCACGATGGGGGGGACCCTCATTGTGGCCTCCGCCACCTTGGCCACCCTCCTGTGGGCACAGCTCACCAACTGGTACACCCTCCTGGCGCTCCTTTCCCTGATCTGGATGGGGGCCATCGGGTTCATGGATGACTACCTCAAGGTGATCCAGGGGCGGTCCAAGGGGCTGGTGGCTCGCTACAAGATGGTGGGGCAGCTCAGCTTCGGCCTTCTCCTGGGTCTCTTTCTGGTTCTGCACCCCATCTCCCCCATTCCCCCCAACTGGACGATGGTGCCGTTTTTCGACCAGTGGTACGCCAGCTTCTGGATCCCGGCGTACGTGGGGTTCGTGGCCCTGGTGGTTTCGGGGAGCTCCAATGCGGTGAACCTCACGGATGGCCTGGATGGGCTGGCGGCCGGTTTATCGGCCATCGCCGTGGCCACCATCGGAGTCTTCGCATACCTGGTGGGTCGGGTGGACACCTCCGCCTACCTGGGCCTCTTCTACCTCCCGGGCTCGGGGGAGCTCTCCATCTTCGCCGCCGCCGTGGCGGGGGCGGCGCTTGGATTTCTCTGGTTCAACGCCCCCCCGGCGGAGGTCTTCATGGGGGACACCGGCTCCCTGGCCCTGGGAGGAGCGCTGGGCGTGCTGGCCATCCTGCTCAAAGCCGAGTTTCTGCTGGTCATCGTGGGAGGCGTCTTCGTTCTGGAAGCCCTCTCCGTGATCGTGCAGACCTCGCACTTCAAGTGGACCCGGAGGCGGTACGGGGAGGGTCGTCGAATCTTCCTCATGGCCCCGGTCCATCACCATTTCGAAAAGCTGGGATGG
>SKZC01000502.1 GCA_007127575.1 Gemmatimonadota bacterium | reverse complement strand
CTGGAGTCGGCCCTTCGAAACCTTACCCGAAACGCTGGGGAGGCCCTGGGGGAGGCTGGAGGTAAGGTCCGGATCCGGGTGAGGCGTCGTGAGTGCTCGTCGGAGGAGCTCCAGGATAGCTGGATCCAACCGGTGCCCCCACCCGGTGTTTTCACGGGCTTCGAGGTACGGGACAGCGGGGAAGGGATCGACCCCGAGACCCTGGAGAGGGTGTTCGACGCTTTCTTCACCACCCGTTTCCTCGGGCGGGGGCTTGGCCTGGCCGAGGTGGCGGGGATCGTGCGGTCCCACCGAGGGGCGGTCCTGGTGGTAAGCGAGGCCGGCCAAGGGGCCTCGTTCGAGATCCTCCTACCCGAGTCCCGGCCGGACGACCCTGAGGAGGCCCGTCCCGCGTGAGGGCGGACGTACCCTCCAAGTGGGTGCGGCGGCCCCTCAATACTCCCGCAGGATCCGGCGGAGCTCCTCCCGGTCCCGGGTGTGGGCCAGTGCGATTCGAAGGAGGATTCGAGCCTTGAGGGGCTGGAGGTTGTCTGCGGCAAGGGTGATATCCCCCTCCCATCCCGGAGCGTCCAGCACCCGGCTGTTCGGCGCCTGCGCCGTACGAATCACCGGGATCCGTTCCCCGACCTCGGCCAGTGCCTCACGGAGCTCAGGGGAAGCGATCCCGGAGCCGTGGCCGTGGAGGACGATCCCGTCGTACCCCTCCCGAACCAGGGCGTCGAGAGTGACCCGGGACGCCTCGGTATGGGACATCACGACTGCCACCCGGGGCAGGTCGTCCAGGGCGGTCACGTCGAACTCGGAGCGGTGGGTGTGTCGAGCCTCGGGTGAGCGGTAGAAGGCGATTCGATCCGCGTCCACATAGCCGAGAAGCCCCAGGTCGCCGGAGCGGAATGCGTCCACCCGGTAGGTGTCCGATTTACGTACGTCCCGGGCCGCATTGATCTGCTCGTTCATGACCACCATGGCGCCCCGGTTTCGGGAGCCCGGGTCGGCGGCCACCCGTACGGCGTTCAAGAGGTTCAGCGGCCCGTCGGCACTGATGGCGGTGGGGGGGCGCTGGGCCCCCACGAGCACCACGGGCTTGGCGGAATTCACCGTGAGGTTCAGGAAGTAGGCCGTTTCCTCCAAGGTCCACGTTCCGTGGGGGACCACCACCCCGGCCACCTCCGGGTCCTCCTGGCGGAAGAGCTCGTTGATCCGGTTCGCCAGCTCGATCCAGATTTTGGCCGTCATGAAGCTGCTTTCCACGTTCACGATCTGCTCCGCTCGGACGCGGGCGTAGTCCTCCAACTGGGGAACCGCCGCCACCAGCTCCTCGGCGGAAATCTGTCCTGACTCGTAGCCCGTGAGCTCCCCGGGCTCCCCTGTCCCGGCAATGGTCCCGCCGGTCCCCAGGATGTAGACGACGGGCAGGGAGGGGTCCTCCTGGGCTTCCAGCCCCGGGAGAAGGGCCAGAAAAAGGAGAAGAACGCTCGCCGCCAACGGGACGAGTGCAGGACGTCGCTGCGGGCTCGAGTGCTTCGGAAACAGATCCATCGCCACCGTACTCCCGTTCGAAGGAGCGCTCATGGGTTCGGGGAACGGAGAAGGTACGCAGAAAAGGCGGGAGCGCGCACGTTCCCGCACGCTCCCGAGCTTCCCCAGCACCGGGTGGCCCAGCCGTTCGGAAGAACGCGGTTCCGGGCCGGCCCGGGTGCTTTCCAGGTCAGTGCAATCCAGTGGGCGGTGTGTCGTGGCCCCAAGGAAGGGGTGGGGTCTCCACCTCCCGGCTCAGATCGAACTCGAGATGGTGGCGCCACTCCCCGTCTCGGATCGTCCCGTAGGTGTATCGCTCGCCGGGGTGGATCTCCACACGCCATCCGCCCAGCACACCGTTCCGGTCGGAGACGAACTCCTGACGGTTCGCGGTGCCTTCGTCCTGCGTGAAGTCGCCGTACCAGGTGTTCGCCTCCTCGGTCCCGTCCTCATGCCGGTGGTCGTGGCGAAGTTCCAGACGGTCCTCGTGGCGGATGAAGACCCACGTACGGGACCGGTTTTCACCGATGTGGAAGGGAAAGCGGATGACCTCGTCGTCACATTCCCAGAAGTGGACGACGAGGCGGGCGTCCGGATCCACCTGTGTGTCCCCCTCAGGGGCTTGGAGGAGCTCCCCTTCGTGGGCCGCCTCACAAAGCCCCTGCAGAGTCTCCCAGAAGGTGTCCTGGGTGGTCCGGGCTTCGGCTGGGGTGTCGGGGGCGGGCTCGTCGGCCTGACAGGCGGTGGCGACGGAGATAAGGGCAACGGTGGTGGCGGCGAGTCGGGTCATGCTCTTCCTCGTTGCATCCGGGTTGAATGGGCTTCCGGAGAATCCAAGATGCCCAGCCTGTCCCGGTTGCACCAGCGGGCGTCCGTGCTGGCCTCTCATCTCCCGCCTCCCGGCAAGGCCGGCGGCGAGGAGACGCCCTTTCCTCCTTTCGCCATCGCCCCTCCAGGGTTATCCGTAAACAACGTAGACTGGAAGGCCTCTCCCGAGATCTTGAGGGGTGGGACGGGCTTCCCGGGCAGCTCCCCACGCATCAGGAGGCGTCGGACCCATGAACGTCCTACGGAAACGGTATGCGGCTGGCACTCTCATCGCCCTGATGGGCCTGGCGGTCGCGTGCGGCCCGGCTCCGGAAGAAGGGCCGGAGGCTCCAGACACCTCCGCTGCCCCGGACGGGGCTCCGACCCCTACCTTCGAGGTGGATCTGGATTGGCCCCAGCCTCTCCCCAACGACTGGATCCTCTCCTCGATCTTGGGGCTCTTCGTGGACGCTGGGGACGAGATTTGGGTCTCCCACCGGCCCGAGCTTCTCGAGCCGGGCGAAATCGGCGCGATCCAAGATCCCCCCACCGCCGATTGCTGCGTGCCAGCACCCCTGGTCCTTCGGTTCGACTCCCAGGGGGGGGTGGTGGACACCTGGGGCTCCCACGAGGAGTGGGACGAGTGGCCGTCCGTCCTGCACGGTCTATTCGTGGACCACAACGACTACGTCTGGACCACGGCCCGGGACCAGCACCAGGTGATGAAGTTCACCCGGGCCGGGGAGCACGTCCTCACCATCGGAGTCTTTGACGAGCGGGGCACGAGTGACGATCCGGAGCGGATGGGGCGCCCCGCCGACATCTACGTGGATCCGGACACGAACGAGCTCTTCGTGGTTGACGGGTATGTGAACCGTCGGGTGATCGTCTTCGATGCGGACTCGGGTGAGTACCTCCGGCACTGGGGTGCGTATGGGGAGGCGCCGGACGATGACTACGAGCCCGGGGAGGGCGGCCCGGACGACCCACCGGCGCAGTTTTCCACCGTCCATGGGATCACCGGGTCACACGACGGTCTCATCTACGTCGCGGACCGGAACAACAGCCGGGTGCAGGTCTTCGACCGGGATGGGGGCTTCGTGATGGAGCGGATCCTCCGGGAGGGGAGCGGCGCGGCCTTCGACGTGGCCCTCTCCCATGATCCGGGCCAGGAGTTCCTATACGTGGCCGACGGGGTGGAGCACCAGGTCTGGGTGCTCCGGCGGGATGGGCTGGAGGTGTTGGATCGGTTCGGGAGCGAGGGAACGGATCCGGGCCAGTTCGGGCGGCCCCACAACCTCTCGGTGGACTCCCAGGGGAACCTCTACGTGGCGGAGGCGGCCCCGGGCCGACGAGTGCAACGGTTCCTCCTCCAGGCGCCCCTCACCCAGTAGGGGCGGCGGGGGTCGGTGTGAGGGACCTGTTCCCCCAGGCCGTCGCGGCTGGGGAGGGTCGACCCGCGTGGGAGGATGGGCCGGGCACAGCCTCGGGGAGCCGAACGGAGGGGGGCGAGGGGGACGCTCCTACCTGCGATCTCTGCCACGGGCCGATGTTCGAGCGACACTGCCGCCTTATCTGCCTCCGGTGCGGGTACCAGCGGGACTGCTCCGATCCGTAACGAGGGCGGGTGCCGTGCTCCTTCCCATCACCCGGATGAGCTCTCCAAGGCGTGGGGAGCGGCGAGGTGTCGGCGGAAGAAGGCAACCTGATCCGCGACCACCGCGTCGAACCCATCGTCAAAATAGGCGTCGAAGTGACCCATGGGGTAGCTTCGCGTCTCTCCTCTAGGTGCCCTTCGAGCCATGGCCCGTGCCGGTTCCGGAGGGGTGAGGGAGTCGTGTTCGCCGACCTGGACCAGCAGGGGGCAGCGGACGTGCCCGGCGTGCCGAAGCGGACGATATAGTAGAGTGGCCAGGCCCACCCTGGCAGCCACCCGGTTGTCCCACAGGCACCCTCTGTAGAGGCGCTCCGCTCCTTCCACCGCCTCGTTCAGGGCCATAGCGGCCAGAGAGCCGGGCGGCCCGGTGATGGGCACCTGGATGGGCCTGCCTCGGAGAATCCCGCTCCACACCAGATCCGCCAGTCCGGCGGCGGCCATCTTGAACGCGGAACGGAGAGGAAGTTTCGCAACCGTCCGCACCCCACTGGCGAACGGAACCTGGGCTACCACGGCCGCCACGTTTTCGTCCTCGGCCGCGACACGGACCACATGCCCGCCGGAAAAGGAGGTGCCCCAGAGCCCCACCCGGCTCCCATCCACGTCCGGGAGCCTCCGGGTGAAGCGCAGCGCTGCGTGCCAGTCCTGGAGCTGACGCGGGACGGAGAGGATCTGCCTGGGACTTCCCTCGCTGTCCCCGAAGTGACGGTAGTCGAAGAGCACCACCACCAACCCGGCCGCCTGGAAGCGGCCGGCGAAGCTGGGAAGGCCACCGCGACGGATGCCACCGAACCCGTGGGCCATGACAATGGCAGGGTGCGGACCCTTCCCCTTCGGCCGGTACACGTCCGCGACCAGCGCGCATCCATGGGATGGGATCCGTGCCTCTTCGGAGCTCCGGGTCACCGCTTGTAGACTCCCGCGCACCCCTCGACTCCCGCGGTGGAGGAGGGACAGGATGGATGGGTCAAGAGCCGCGATCCAGTCGGTGTTCCACCACCCGTTCCACCCCGAACTCATCGCGACGGAGACCCAGGAGGTAGTCGGTTCCCACCTCGAGGACCTCCAGACCCGCCGGCACTGGCGGGACCCCCAGCCACTCCCCCTCGGGGCTGAAGACCCACCAGGCGCCTTCGGCTTCCCACGGAACCCGGTACCGCTCCACCCACAGGTATCCGTCGGCATCCACTTGCAGGGACTGGAAGGCCGGGAGCTCGTCCGGGAAGGCGATCCCGTCCAGCATCGCCTCCGTGGAGCGCCGGGCCTCTGGCGTGTCGACCCCCTCCAGCCGCGCCTCGCGGAACCGGTCGACCAGCTCGGGTGTGACGGCCCGTCCCCGGCTGTCCCAGCGAATGATTCGTACGAGCTCGCCGTGAGCGTTGCGTTGCTCTACCTCGGAGATCTTCCCGGTTGCCAGGAATGCCGCGGTTCCCTGGGTTGCATAGGGAGGGGGGTGTACGGAGAACGGAGCCGAGGTGAAGGCGAGGCCGCCCTGGAAGGAGAAGCCCCAGTTGGGCGCGTGGGGCAACTCCCCCAGGGCGTTTTTCGTCCTCCCTTCCGCCGAGTAGTGGTGGAGGGTGCGCCCCCCTCCGTCGAAGAGTCCTTCCTGAGGGGGCTCCGTCGGGGGTATCGTGGCGGCCACGAGGAGCCCGTCTTCACCCAGGGGGCCGAGAGGGAAGAGCTGTCCGGCCTGATCCGGGGGGCTGAGGGCGGTGCAGCGTCCCACCCCACCATCCTGTCCGAAAACCGTGACCCTCTGGAGAGCGTTGTCCGCAGCTACCAGGGAGTCGCCGGCGCCCAGCCAGAGGTCGTTCAACAGGCGGAATTCCCCCGGCCCGTCTCCGTCTCCCCCGATGTCCCGGAGGTGCTCGCCGTCCGGTCCGTAGATGCGGATAAGGGAGATCCCTCGGTTCGCCACCGCTACGCCGCCGTCGGGAAGACGGATGGCGGTCCGGACATCGTGGAGTACCTGCGCTTCGTCCCCATCCGCGGCGCCCACCTCCAACGTCGGCTCCTGAGAGAGGGACCACGGAGAAGCGTCTCCGTCCCACGCCGGTTCATGGCTGTGGACGATCCGCACCCCAGCGCTGTCGACCGTACTCACGGCGGGG
>SKZC01000086.1 GCA_007127575.1 Gemmatimonadota bacterium | reverse complement strand
GACACCGCCCTCCTCCTCACCCTGGCGGGGATGTGGGGGTTTTCCTTCCTCTTCATCGAGGTGGCTCTGTGGGGGATGGGGCCCATCTGGATCGTGGTGGGGCGGACGGGGGTGGGGGCGCTGGTCCTCTTCGCGGCGCTGGTGATCCGGGGTCAAGGCCTTCCTGCCTCCGTCAGGCTCTGGACCCAGGTCCTGGTCCTGGGCCTCCTCACCAATGCGGTGCCCTGGACTGCGGTGGCCTGGGCCCAACAGACCCTTCCCTCGGGGCTGGTGGCCCTCCTCATGGCGACCGTGCCCACCTTCACCCTGGTGGTTTCCGTGGCCGTGGGGTTGGAGCGGTTCACCGGGGCCAGGATCGGCGGTCTCGCTCTGGCTCTGGCCGGAGTGGGACTCACGGTGGGGGCGGATACCCGAGGAATGGACGAGATCATCGCCATCGCCGTGGTCGTGGTCGCCACCCTCATGTATGCATCGGGTGGGGTGTATGCCAATCGTCGAGTCTCGGGGCACGCCTCCCCCATGACCATCGCCGCAGGCCAGGTACTGGCCTCCTTTCTGGCCACCGTTCCCGCCGCCTTCCTCCTGGACCCGGTCCCGAACCCCGGAGATCTGTCCCTTCCGGTCCTGGGCTCCGTCTTCTGTCTGGGAGCCCTGGGTACCGGGGGAGCCTTCCTCGTCTTCTACACCCTCATCGAACGGGTGGGAGCGACGAACACTTCCCTGGTCACGTACCTCATTCCCCTTATCGCCGTAGCCGCGGGGGCGCTGATCCTGGGTGAGCGCATCGGACTCCTGGCCCTAGTGGGCGGTCTCTTCATCATCAGCGGAGTGTGGGTAGCCCAGCGGGGGACGCGGGCGAAGGAGCCGGCCTCCGCCGGAAATCCTTGACGGGGAGGGACTTGGAGTGTAAGAAGTTAACGATGCGGGTACGATGACGTCATGGATGGGGAGGCTCGCCTATGGGTCATTCAGTGGATCCCGCCCATGGGAACGTCCCCGATGGACCTGCGCTTGGGGACGGGGAACGGGCGGAATCCCGAAACGACGAGCAGCTCGAGTCCGGAGCCTTCCAGGACATCTCTGATCAGGTCAACGCCCGTCCGGCCATTGCCCGATCGGAAGAGCGGTACCGGACCCTCTTCGACCTCCTGGATGAAGGGTTCTGTGAAGTGGAGGTCCTCTTCGACGAGGAGAACCGGCCCGTGGACTACCGGTTCCTGGAGATGAACCCTGCCTTCGAGCGCCACACAGGGCTCAAGAACGCCGTGGGGAAGGCGGCCCACGAGCTGGTCCCCGACCTGGAGAGCCGGTGGCGGGAGATCTACGGAAGGGTAGCGCTCACCGGGAAGCCCACAGAGTTCGTGGAGCACTCCGAGACCATGGAACGGTGGTTCTACGTGAAGGCCATCCGGAGCGGGGCGCCGGAGCAGCGGCGGGTGGCCCTCCTCTTCCGGGACATCACTGAGAGCAAGAAAGCGGAGGAGGCAGCGTCGCGGGAGCTCCGGGACTATCGGAGGGTTCAGGAGGTGAGTTGCCGCCTCATCCCCACTAAGGACGTTCAGTCCCTCTACCGGGAGCTCCTGGACGCTGCAGTCGAGATTATGGGTGCGGACAGCGGAACGATCCATTCCCTGGAGCCGGATTTCGGTGCCCTGTACCTACTCGAGGTCCGAGGGCTCCCTGAAGGGGTCTGGGACCACCGGGAGCGCACCCCACGGGAGGCCCTCACCTCTTACGCCGAAGCGGCCCGGACCAGCCGGCGGGTCATCACCGACTACCTCACCGACGAGGGGATCCAGGAGACGGCGGAGGCCCGCAGTCACTTGGACGCCGGTATCCGAACCGCTCAGTCCACCCCGCTGATCTCCCGCTCCGGGCAGGTCATGGGTATCCTCACCACCCACTGGCACGACGCTCCTGAGATCCCGGACCGCTCCCTCTACCTCCTGGACACCCTGGCCCGGCAGGCTGCGGACCTCATCGAACGGGCCCACGCCGAGGAGAGGCTCCGGGAAGCGGATCGTCGCAAGGACGAATTCCTGGCCGTCCTGGGCCACGAGCTCCGAAACCCCCTGGCCGCCCTGGGCACGGCACTCACCGCCCTGGAAGGGGCCACGGACGACCCGGACCGGATCCACGTCATGTCCACCGTGATCCGGCGGCAGTTCCGGCACCTGGACCACCTGGTCCACGACCTCCTGGACGTAAGCCGGATCTCCCTGGGAAAAATACACCTGGGCCACGAAGGGGTGGACATGACGCGGGTGGTTCAAGAGGTGACCGCCGACGTGGCCTCCATGTGGGGAGAGAAGGGACTCGCCGCATCGGTGAACTTTCCGGATTGCCCCGTCTACGTACGGGGCGACCGGGCCCGACTGGAGCAGGTGGTGAAAAACCTTCTCCACAACGCGTGGAAGTTCACCCCCTCCGGAGGAGAGATCCGGGTCACCGCCGAGGAGGTGGAGGGGGAAGCCCGGATCACGGTGTCCGACACGGGGATCGGGATCCGGAGGGAGGAGCTCTCCCGGATCTTCGGCCAGTTCGACCAGGCCACCGACTCCCCGGATCATCCTGGCGGCGGGCTGGGGATCGGGCTGGCCCTGGCCAAGTCGCTGGTGGAGCTCCACGGAGGCACCATCGACGCGTGGAGCGACGGGCCGGGGGCCGGGAGCGAGTTCACCGTTCACCTCCCCACCGCCCGCGCCACGGACGCCGAGGGGTCGAGAGCCGATGGGGGAGCGACAGGGACCGACCTCGAGAAGGGTTCCCCTGCCCGTCCCCGGAAGATCGTCCTGGCGGAGGACACTCGGGACCTCCTGGAGGTCCTGGCCCTCGTCCTCAGAGAGAAGGGCCACACCGTGGAGACGGCGGAAGACGGAGCCTCCGCCCTGGAGCTGATCCTGAACTTTCGCCCCGACGTGGCGCTGCTGGACATCGGGATGCCGGGCCTGGACGGCTACGAGGTGGCCCGGAGGGTGCGGCAAGAGCCTTGGGGTGGGGAGCTCCTCCTCGTCGCCATGACCGGGTGGGGCCAGGAGAGGGACCGGGCAAGAGCCCGAGAGGCCGGCTTCGACCGGCACCTGGTGAAGCCCGTAAACATGCGCGTTCTCCAGGAGGTCCTGGAGGCGTAGCGCCCCGACTGAGATATTCGTTGGCTCGGGTGCCGAGCTGGTTCCTACCTCAGGGAAGCTCGATCTCCGGCTCCTCGGGGAAGGGCTTGTAGAGGACCATGACGTGTCCCACGGTTTGCACCACCTCCACCTCCGGCAACTTCTCCGCCACCGTCCCGGCCGCCTCCTTGACGTTGAGGTCGGAGGTCCCCACCACACGCACCTTCAGAAGCTCCCGGTTGTGGAAGGCCTCTTCCAAGGACGTGAGGAATGCCTGGCTCACCCCGCCGGCCCCCACCTGGAGGACGGGGCTCAACTCGTGGGCCAGGGAGCGAAGGTGGGCACGCTGCTTCGAGGTGATGGCGGACATGAGGGCTCCGGAACGGCGGAAACGGGCTGGCGACGAACGACCAAGATCACACGCATGCCGGGCTCCTGGAACCCCGGGGGGCGGCGGGCCGAAGTGTCGTCGATGCTCCCCCCACTCCCCTGGACCCACGAGGCCGAGCCCGGTAGATCTCTACGGTCCCGGTACACGAACGTCCATCCCTACGGCCCCAGGCCCCCATGACCATGAACGACCGCTTCGCCCCCTTGATGCCCACTGCGGCCCGTCCCCCCGCGGTGATGGTTCGAGGAGAGGGTTCCTACCTCTTTGACGAGTCGGGCCGCCGGTACCTGGACTTCGTCCAGGGGTGGGCCGTGAACGCTTTGGGGCACTGCCCTCCGGAGCTCCAGGAGGAGGTAACGCGCCAAGCTGCGGAACTCCTGAATCCGAGCCCGGCGTACTTCAACGCCCCTCAACTCGAGCTGGCCCGGCGGCTGGTGGAGCTCAGCGGCCTCCACCACGTCTTCTTCTGCAACTCCGGGGCCGAGGCCAACGAGGGGGCCATCAAGCTGGCCCGGAAGTGGGGGCGACTCCACAAAGACGGGGCCTACAGGATCATCACCACCGAGAATTCCTTCCACGGTCGGACCCTGGCCACCATGGCGGCCAGCGGGAAGCCCGGGTGGGACGAAATCTTTCCACCCCCGGTGGAGGGGTTTCGAAAGGTGCCCTTCGGGGACGTCTCGGCCGTGGAGGAGGCCATGGATCCGGAGACGGTGGCCATCATGGTGGAGCCCATCCAGGGAGAAGCCGGGGTCGTGGTGCCCCCAGAGGGCTACCTCCAGGGGTTGGCCGAGGTGGCGGAGCGGCACCGTCTCCTCCTCATCCTGGACGCGGTCCAGACGGGGGTGGGCCGGACCGGATCCCTCTTCGCATTCGAAACGGAGGGGGTCCGGCCCCACATCCTGACGTTGGGGAAGGGGCTGGGGGGTGGCGTCCCCCTGGCGGCACTGGTGGCGGACGAAGGCTCGAGTTGCTTCGAGCACGGGGAACAGGGAGGGACCTTCAACGGCGCCCCCCTGGCTACGGCGGTGGGCCTTCGGGTCCTGGAGACGGTGGCCGCTCCCTCCTTCCTGAAGGGGGTAAGGGACGCCGGCGCCCGTGTGGAGAAGGCGGTGCGGTCCGCCGCCTCGCCCATCGGGGTTCAGGAGGTTCGGGGACGGGGCCTCCTCCTGGCGGCCCGCCTGGCCGAGCCGGTGGCGGAGGAGGTTCGGGACCGCTCCTTCGAGATGGGCCTCCTCCTGAACGCGCCTCGACCCGACCTCCTTCGCTTCATGCCCTCCCTCCGAATCCGTTCGGAGGAGATCGAGGAGATGGAGGGGCTTCTGGGGCAGGCGTGCCGGGAGGTGGGCTCCGGCTGAGCCCGGAGGGTAGCGGGAAGGGGCCCCGCCGGATCCGGGGTGTAGGCCCCGTGTTGCCCTGGGGACGAAGCCATGGATATGGTAGGGGAGCAACTTCGTCTTCAACCCGTCCTGGCATCCCTCGGTGGAGTCATTCCATGATCCCCCATCCGTTCGATTCGCGAGCTTTCGCCACCCTCTGCCTCCTCTTGTTGGCCACCACGGCCCCGGTGTCGGCCCAGCACCCGGTCATCGACTGGTCCCACGCATCGGAGGTGGTGTACCGATCCGAGAGCGTGGGGGAGTACCGGGTCGTGACGGTGGTGGAGGACCTTCAGGATCCCTGGTCCATGGCCTGGCTCCCCAACGGGGACATGCTGGTCACGGAGAGGCCGGGTCGGCTCCGAGTGGTGCGGGACGGCGTGCTGCAGCCGGAGTCCATCCAGGGCCTTCCGGAGGTCCACTACCAGGGCCAAGGAGGGCTTCTGGACGTGGTGCTCCACCCCGATTTCGACTCGAACCAACTCCTCTACCTCAGCTACTCCAAGCCCAACGAAGACGGAAGTGAGAGTACCACCGCCGTGGTCCGCGGGCGTCTGGAGGGCGGCAGCCTCCACGATGTGGAGGAGGTGTTCGAAGCCCAGGCCTGGGGCGAGGGGAACGGACACTACGGTTCCCGCCTGGCCTTCGACGAGGAGGGCTACCTCTTCGTCACCATCGGCGACCGGACTCCCAGCTCCATGACCCCCACCATCCCCAGGGAAGAACACCCGGCCCAGGATCTGTCCAACCACCAGGGCACCACGGTGCGACTCCACGACGACGGCCGGGTCCCCACGGACAACCCCTTCGTGGACGAACCCGGAGCCCTCCCCGAGATCTGGAGCTTCGGGCACCGGAACCCCCAGGGGATGACCTTCCATCCCGAAACCGGAGACCTCTGGCAAACGGAGCACGGGCCCCAGGGCGGGGATGAGCTGAACCGGGTTCTCCCGGGCCGAAACTACGGCTGGCCCGTCATCGGCTACGGGGTCCACTACGGCGGCCCCCCCATCCACGAAGACACCCACCGGGAGGGGATGGAGCAACCCGTCTGGTACTGGACCCCCTCCATCGCCACATCCGGGCTCATGGCCTACAGCGGAGACCGGTTCCCCGAGTGGGAGGGTGACCTCCTGGCCGGAGGCCTCGCCGGCCAGCGCATCGAGCGGATCCCGGTAGTGGAAGACGATAACGCCGGGTACCTGGCCGGACGACTGGAGCG
>SKZC01000129.1 GCA_007127575.1 Gemmatimonadota bacterium | reverse complement strand
CTCGCCGGAGTCGTTGAGCCCTCTGGCGAACCATGATCTCGACCCGAATGCGGTCTTCTATGGCACCGCCTGGCTCCTGACGCGCTGGGCATCCGACCATTTCGCGACCCACGACGCCGAGTTCTACTCGCAGTTGAACCAGGAGCCTCACCGGAGTGGGGTGGAAAACCTGCAGGCCCGGACCGGGAGGAGCCTCGCCGAGATGCTGGCGGACTGGACTCTGGCGCTGGCGGCGGACGGGTGGACCGGAGTGGATCCGGAGAGAGTGGAGCTCACCATTCCCTCGTGGAACGCACGGGACGTGTTTCACGGGATGAACGAGGACTTCCCCTCCAACTTCTCCCAGTCGTTCCCACTGGAGCCTCGGACCCTTTCCTTCGGTGAATTCGTATCTACTGTGAGTTCACTACGGGCGGGAACCGCAGCGTACTTCGACCTGGCTGGTGCCGGGCCCCAGGTCTTGGAGTTGAGAGCTCCGGGCGGGGGAACTCCCGCCGCGGTCCTCCGGCTTTCCATACTGAGGGTTCAATGACGACGTCCTCCGCGAAGAGCCCCGACGGAGGAGTGGGACTCCGCGGGACCGTCCAGGGAAGCTTGATGGGCGCCAGTCTGCTTCTCTTCAGCGCCTGCGGAGGATCCTCCGACGCGGTTCCCGGCGCCAGCGCCACGCCTACAGCGCTTCCCGACACCCTGCGGGGTACGATTCAGGTGGTAGGGGCCGAGCCCGTCAGTTATCCGGTCCTCCGGCTCCGGGGAGAGGGTACGTCCGTTCGATTGGTGGGCCCCGGAGCCGACCAGGCGAGGCGACACCAGGGGCTGGATGTGAAGGTGACAGGTCAGGAGGCGACGGACGGGTTCGAAGTAACCCGACTCGAGGTCCGCTCCGCCGACGGAGTGGCCGCCCTGGAAGGTGTGCTGGTTCGCGCGGGATCCCGCTGGGTTCTGGAGAGGGACGACGGCGCACACGTGCCCCTGATAAACGTCCCCCCGGGTCTCCAGGAGCTGGAAGGGCGACGCGTATGGGTAGCGGCCCCGGTGGAGGTGAGCGCAGGAGCGTTCGGTGAGATGGGAGGTGGAGATCTGTGAGTATCCAACGCGAAGGGAGCCGCGGGGCTCTACCTGCAGGACGGGGGAGCGGTGGCTTCCTGTCTATCCTGGCGGTGTTTCTCCTGACAGCGGCTCCGCCGCTCCTCGCTCAAACGGACACAGGCGCGACTTCCGACGCCCCCGACTCCTATCAGCCACGGGCGGTGGTGCTGGGCGGGGCCCACGGGCTCGGGGGCGACGAGCTGCATCCCTTCGGAGGAGTGGAGGCGGGGCTCTTTCGGGGCCGATACGGGGGGATGGTGCTGGGCCAGTTCGGCAGGGGAAACGAGTTCGAGTCCCTTTTCCTCGCCGGAGGGCCCGCTGTGGAGCTGGGAGTCCTGGGCCCGGTGGTCTTTACCGTTTACGGAGGGCTGGCCTGGTACCAGGAAGAGATCGACGCCGGTTTCTCCCGGGATCTCACGGGGCCTTTCGCGGCGCTTTCCCTTCGATACCCGCTTCCCCTCGGGGTGGCGGGATTCACGGTCTCTGCCTGGGGGGGGAGTCTGGACGATGAAGGGTTCGAGCGCTCGGTGGGCGTGACGCCCGTGCGATTCTCTCTCGGGTTGGGGCTTTGAACCCTGGGGTCGGAGTGAGGGATTCACTGGGCTCCCGAGCCCGGGTGCGACCCATCCTCCCCTGGGCCGCTCTCCTCCTTCTCTCGTCCTGCGGGGACGGATCCCCGTATCTCTTCTTCCCAGCCACCACCGTGGAGGTCGAAGGGCCGACGGAGTTTCAGGGCACCGTGGGCGAACCCATCTCCTCTCCCCCGGCTGTGTTCGTTCGGGACGCCAACGGAAACCCCGTTCCAGGGGTGGAAGTCCGGTTTCAGGTCCAGGCCGGAGGCGGACGCGTCTCCCCCGGCACGGTCCAAACGGACGTCCAGGGACGGGCAGCTCCCACCCGCTGGACGCTGGGAGAGAAGGTGGGAGAGAACCGGCTCGTGGCTTCGGTACGGGACGCAGGAGAGGTGTCCTTCCGGGCCCAGGCCGAACCCGGTCCACCCACTCGACTGGAGCCCCTCAGCGCTCAGTCCCAGGAGGGAACGGTGGGCATGCCCGTTCCTCAGCCGCCGGTGGTTCGGGTGGAGGATGAGTTCGGAAATCCCATCTCAGGTGTGGAGGTGCAGTTCCAACCCGAGCCCGGTGCCGGTTCGGTGGAAGGAAGCCCGTCCACCTCCGACGTCGACGGCGTCGCAGGGGTCACGACTTGGACCTTGGGGGAGGAGGAAGGGATCCAGAGCCTGGTGGCTCGGGTCCAGGACGGTCCCGCTCTCACCTTCATCGCTTCCACCGGTGCACCGGGAGAAGAGAGCTTCCGGATCGAGCTTCGCTATGTGGGCGGGGCCCCGCCGGCGGTTCGGCGTGCCTTCACGGAGGCCGTGTCCCGTTGGGAGGAGCTTATCACCGGAAATCTGCCCCCGGTCCCCATGGATCTGGAGCCGGGAGAGTGCGGTCCGGAGGCTCCCCCATTGAACCAGGTCGTGGACGACGTCCTCATCTTCGTCTGGGTAGAGCCCATCGATGGCTCCGGAGGGATCCTGGCACAGGCTGGACCCTGCTGGATCCGAACCGAGAACGACCTCCCCATCGTGGGAAGGGTGTTGGTGGACGAGGACGATGTGGCCGCCATGGAGATCCAGGGCATCCTGCAACCGGTGATCCTCCACGAGATCGGACACGTCCTGGGAATCGGAACGCTGTGGAACCGGTTCGGCTTCCTCCAGAATCCGTCCTTGCCCAGCGCCTTGGGGGCCGACACGCACTTCGATGGTCCCTTCGCCATCTCTGCCTTCGACGATATCGGCGGGTGGCGCTACACCGGCGGGGCCAAAGTCCCGGTGGAGAACCAGGAGGGAGGGCAGGGGAGCCGGGACAGCCACTGGCGTCAGTCCGTATTCAGCAACGAGCTCATGACCCCCTTCATCAGTCAAGGCCCGAACCCTCTGAGTCGAGTCACGGTGGCCTCGCTCCAGGATCTGGGCTACGAGGTGGACCTGGACCGGGCGGACCCGTTCGCGATCCTGGGTGGGGTGCGGCTTCCCGTGAGAGCCCCGATGCACTCCTTGGGGGACCACGTATACGACGGCCCCATAGGACGGTTGGACCCGGAGGGGCGACCCGTGGGCCGGTTTCGGTAGGGCCGGGCGAGCCGCCCCCGAGAGTGGGCGGGGCACGTTCAGCCACCAAATTGCTGTCAGCGACGCATGCATCCGGGCTATATTGTGATTCTTGTCCCATGATGCCGTCCGGGATCAGGATCCGTCGCCGGGGTTTCCCCGCCACGTGTCGCCGGCCAAGGAGGCGAAATGTCCGTACCGTCCGCTCCCTCGTTGGATCGTTCCCCGCAGGTGCATCCCAACGAACGTCGAGCCCGGAGCTCCAGTCGACATCCGCACCTCCCGCGGGTCTTCTCCGTGGTGGCCTTGGCCCTCGCTTTGGCACTCGCCACCGCCGATCTGGCTTCTCAGGAACGGGCGCTTTCTCCCGAAGACAGCTACCGCATCGTCTCTCTGGGAGGAGTAGCCGTCTCCCCGGACGGTGACCGGATCGCTTTTACGGTGACCCAGGTGGATGCGGAGGAGAACAGGAGGAACAATACGATCTGGATGCAGGAGCTGGAGGACGGCCAACCGGTGGGCGACCCCGTCCTATTCACGGACCCCACCCGCAACTCTTCCTCCCCCACGTGGTCGCCAGACGGCTCTCTCCTTTCCTTCAATTCGTCCCGGGGCGACGATCAGACCACTCGATTCATCCGAGTCGCCCCCCCTGGCGGGGAGGCGTTCCGGATCGACGGCGTGGAGGGGACGCCTATCTGGTCCCCGGACGGGGAGCAGATCGCGTTCCTGAAGGACGTGGAGCGGGAGGAAGCTGTAGACGAAGAAGGTGAGGGCGGTAGCGTGGCTCCCAACGCCATTACACGGGGCTTGGACTCCACCCGCTTCGATGGCCATGTGGTTACACACCGACGCTACAAGCGGGATGGGCAGGTGGATTGGTTGCCCCATCCGGAGCTTCGGCCGCAGTCTCAACTCCACGTCGTCCCGGCTGAAGGGGGGACGCCGCAGCAGCTCACCGACCTCCCTCGAAACGTGCGGAATGTGGAGTGGGCGCCGGACGGCGGAGGCTTCTATTTCACTGTAGACCCGTACGAGGACGACGAACTTCACTTCCACCCCTCGTCGGATGTCCACTTTCTTCCCTTGGAGGGTGGGGAACCGGTTTCGATCGCAGCCGGAGACGGCTCACACACCTCACCCGCCGTTTCCCCAGACGGACGGCACCTGGCCTATCTCCACACCCCCACCTGGTTCGACCAGACGGAGCTCAAGGTGGTGGAGTTGGACAGCGGCGGACGAGCCGTGGGGGAGCCCCGCGTCCTCACCTCCGACTGGATCTACTCGCCCGGTGCTCCGTCCTGGTCCTCCGACGGAGAGTGGATCCGCTTCTCCGCCGGGGTCCACGGGAACACCCACCTTTTCCAGGTGCCGCTGTCCGGAGGGGAAGTGGTCGCGGTGACCCAGGGGGACCGGGTGCTCAGCGCCGTCTCTCACTCTTCCGATGACCGGGTGATGGCCTATGTCTCATCGGATCCGGTGAGCCCCGGTGAGGTCCATGTTGCCCGAGGTGATGGTTCCTCGGAGGTCCGGGTCTCCTCCTTTAACGACGATCTCCTGGAGGAGGTTGCCCTGCAGTCTGCGGAGCGCCTGAGCTGGCAGGTGAGCGATGGGACGGAAGTGGAAGGCTGGGTGATCCCCCCTATGAACCAGGGCACGGAAGAGGCTCACCCCATGATCCTGAGCATCCACGGGGGACCCCACTCGGCCTACAGGAACACTTTCGTCCACCTCTTCCAGGTGCTTTCCGGAAGCGGCTTTTACGTGCTCTACGTCAACCCCCGGGGCTCCACCACCTACGGAAACGACTTCAAGCAGGCGATCCACGCCGGATGGGGCCAGGTGGACGAGGAAGACTTCGTGACGGGGGTGGAGGCGGCGCTGGAGCGCTATCCGGACGTGGACCCGGAACGTCTCGGCGTCACGGGTGGCAGCTACGGAGGGTACATGACGAATTGGCTCACGGCTCGCACCGACCTCTTTCGGGCGGCGGTGACGCGGGCCTCCATATCCAACTGGGAGAGCCTGGCGAAGAACACGGATTCGAACCTCCCTCATCTCCCCTTTGAAGGGGCTTCCTTCGAGCAACGCGAGCTCTACCGTGCCCTCTCGCCCATCTCCTACGTGGAGAACGTCACCGCCCCCACCCTGGTGATCCACGGAGAGAACGACTACCGCACGCCACTCGGGGAGGGAGAGCAGTGGTACGGCGCGCTGCAGAAGCTGGGAGTTCCCACCGAGTTCGTCCTCTATCCCCGCAGCGCACACGGGATTCGTGAACCCTGGCTTGCCGCAGACAGCCAGGAACGGACACGGCAGTGGTTCGTGCATTGGCTGTTGGAGGAGGGAGCCGTCGCCGCGGAAGGGGAGGGGGATGGCCGGGAGCGTTGACCGTCCGGGGCTCGACGGCCTCCGGCGGATGGCTCGGACGCCCCTGGCGATCTCCGTATGCCTTCTCCTCCTGGGAGGCACAGGAGGCTGTGACGCCCCGTTCCAACCGCAGGAAGGCCCCACGACCGTGGAAGTTCTCCCTCGGGTCCTGAGCTTTGAGGAGCCGGGGGAGACCCGGCTCCTGACGGCACGGGTCCTGGATCATACCGGAGCTCCGCTCCCGGGGGAGGCGGTGGTCTGGAACTCCTCGGACCGCAGAGTCGCCCGGGTGTCCGGCGACGGGGTGGTGACGGGGGTGCGCCCGGGCACCGCCCGGATCACCGCGACGGCCAGCCCGGCCACCGGGTCCGCCACCGTCCACTCCATGCTCCCTGACGACGCATCGCCGGGAGCCTTCAGCATCGAGCTCTATTACGCCACCGAAGCCGGACCGGCCGTCCAGGAGGCGTTCGAGCGAGCGGCGGCTCGGTGGGAGTCGGTGATCCGGGGTTCATTGCCTCCCGTCTCCCTCCGTCTCGACCAGGACGGGTG
>SKZC01000097.1 GCA_007127575.1 Gemmatimonadota bacterium | reverse complement strand
GGCGAAGGTCTTCGAGACCCCTTCCACGAGGGCGAAGGGGCCCAGAGACTCGCTGGGCAAGTCCACCAGGCTGGGAGCCCGAGTCAGCCCGTCATCGCCGAAGTAGATGCTCCGGTAGATCTCATCGTTGATGAGGAACACATCACGGTCCCGGGCCCACTCGGCCACGGCCTGCAGCTCCTCCTGGGAGTAGACGGTCCCTGTGGGATTGGATGGGCTGCAAAGGATCAGCCCCCGGGTCCGGGAGGTGGCCGCCCCATCCAGGTCCGAAGGTGTGAGACGGAAGTCCCGCTCCTCCGCCCCCTGGACGTAGGCCGGCTCAGCTCGGGCGAGGGTGACGATGGCCCCATGGCTCGTCCAGTACGGAGCCGCGATGAGCACCTCGTCGCCCGGACCGAACAGGGTGAAACACGCGCTGAAGAGCGAGTGCTTTGCCCCGCAGGACATCACCACCTCTTCGGGGCGAACGGAGCGGCGGCCGTCGGTGAGGCGGGAGAGGCTCTCCGCCGCCGCCTTCCTCAGCTCCGGGAGACCGGCGGACGGAGTATACCGCGTCCCCCCGTCCCGAATCCCTTTAACGGCCGCCTCCGTGATCCACTCCGGAGTCCCGAAATCGGGCTCCCCGGCGCTCAAGTTGATGATGTCCTCGCCCTGGTCGCGCAGCTCCTTCGCCAGAGCGCTGATGGCCATGGTGACGGACGGACTGAGGCGTGCGACGTTCTCGCTGAACTCCATGAGACTCCCCCCTGGCCGGGAACGCAACGACTGCAGCAGGTCGGAGCCCGCCGAAGCCGGGATGGTAGGAATTGGATACGGCTCGAATATTGATGCGTCCCCCCCGGTAGGCAACCCGGCCGGCGAGCTGGAGGCGGGTAGAGGGGCCTTGGCTCTCCGACGGACGGAGGTGAGATTCTCTGAGCCCCGGCTCATCGTCACGCGTTCACGCGCCCGCCCATGGACCTGTGTCTGAACTCCGTTTCTTCTTCGACTACGTAGACCCAGCGTCCTACCTTCTCCATTCGGTACTCTCCGAAATGGAGGATGCAGGCACATCTGTCGAGGTGGAACCCGCTCCGCTGGAAGTTCGGCCTCCCCCCCTTCCCGTGCTGGCACCAACGGAGGAGCCATGGCTCTCCCTTCACGAGGAGATGGGGGCGTTGGCCCGAGAGCTGGACGTGACCCTTCGGACCCCTGGCTTCATACCTTGGAGCCGAAAGGCCCACGAGCTAACGCTCCACGCCCAGGAGAAGGGTTGCTTCCGTCCCATCCACCGTGCACTCTTCGAGGCGCACTTCGTAGAGGGAAAGGACATCGGACGCGTCGACGTGCTCGTGGAGATTGGTTCGGGTCATGGCCTGGACCGGACCGAGATCAAGACCGTCCTGGACGTGGACCGATTCAAGGATGCAGTGCTGGAGATTCAGGGTCAGGCCCGGCAAGCCGAGGTGGTGGGAGTCCCCACCCTCCTCGGACCGGGCCGGCGGCTCGAGGGTTTTCAGGGCCCGGAGGCCGTGCATGCCTTTATCGACGCCATCCGATCCGACGCCCGGTGACCTGAGCCCTCCACCTCATGACCCGAACAGAGATGGAACGAATGGCTGGATACTCACGGAAGACGGCCCTCTCGCCCCAGGAGGTGCTGGCTCGCGCACAGGAAGACCTACCTCGGCGGATCGGGCTCAAGAAGACCAAGGAGTCGGGCCACGGGGCCACGTATACCGGTGAGGAGGGCACGGTCACCCTCTCCGTCCACAGGCACGGCCCCTTCACCGAGGTGACCGCCTCCACGGACCGCCTGCGCACCTCGAAGATGGACTATCAGATCCAGAAGTTCCTGAACCTTCTCCCGTATGAGCCCGGGGATGAGGGAGGGCCTGGATCCGGAGATCCCTCCCGACCCGAGTGAACGTTTCCATGGACGGTTTCGCGGAGCTGGGACTTCCTCCCGAATTGGTGGAAGCCCTGGCCGCCCACGGCGTGGAAGTCCCGAACAACCTCCAACGAGAGGCGATTCCGGTTCTCCGAAAGGGTCATTCGGTCCTCCTGGAAGGGGGCCCCGGAAGCGGCGCCCCCCTCGCTGGAGCCCTGGGATTGCTGGCCCGGCTCCCGGAGCAACCGGGAACCACTCCCGAGCTCCTGGTGGTCACACCCACCGATGAGGAAGGAGTTGCGTTGGCCTTGTCCCTGGGGCCCCTCAGCCAGTCGCTGGGGCGCCGAACGGCCTGCATGAGCGGAGGGTGGGCCGAGCCCGAGGAGGCCTCCGTTTTAGTGGGATCCCCCCAGACCCTTGCCAGGGCCGTGCGGGATGCCCGGGTGAAGCTCCAGGGGGTCCACGCGGTCCTGGCCGTGGACCTGGGCCGATGCCGAGCAGGGACCCAGGCCGACCCATTCGACGAGATCCTCTCCGGGATTTCCCGGGAGGCACAGCGGGTCTTCGTCTCCCTCCCTGTGACCGAAGCGGACCGGGAGTACCTGGATCGCCACTCCCGCCGGGGGCTGGTGGTGCCCTCCGATGCCGGAGACGGGGCCGGAGCTCCCATGCGCGCCCGGGGCCAGATGGAGTTTCGGATCACCGCTCGGAAGGAGCAAGAGCTGGGTGAAACCGTCGCCTCCCTTCAGGGGGACGGGCACGCTCACCTGGTCCTGTTCTTTCGATCCGACGACCGAGCCGCAGACCTGGGTGACCTCCTTTCTCTCCAGGGCTACTCCATCGGGGCTCCGGGAGACCTTGAGGCCGAACTGTGGCTGGGGGTGGACGCCATGGAGGCCCGAGGGGCGGTGGAGGAAGCCAACATTGAGGGGACACTGGCGGTATTGAGCGTGGACGTGCCGGAGGACGCCGACGCTCTGGACCGGAGAAACTCGCTGGGCCGACGCTCCGTCGTCCTCCTCTCCCCCCGGGAGTCCCGTCACCTCAAGAAGATCTCCCGGGAAGCCGGGTACGAGCTCGTACCCGTTCCCCACCGGCGGCCCAGCAGGCTGGAGGAGGACCACAGACGAACCCTGGACCGGATCCGCACTGCCATCACGGAGGAGGATCTCACCCCGTACCTCCTCCTCCTCGAGCCCCTTTTCCGGGAGTACGACCCGACGGAAGTGGCCTCAGCCCTGGCAGCTCTCCTCCGGCGGGGGGGGGATCCAGCCTTGGAGACCGGCGGAGCGGACAGCCGCGAGCGGGGAGAACCGTCCGGCCGAGGGGGCCGCCCTCCAGCCGCTTGGGTCAAGGTGTTTCTCAGCATCGGGGAGCGGGACGGTGTGGGGCCGGGCGACCTCTTGGGCGCCATCACGGGCGAAGCCGGGATCCGCGGCCCCCAGGTGGGACGGATCGAGATCCGCGACACCTTCTCGAAGGTGGAGGTGCAGCAGGAGTTCGCCCACAAGGTGGTGGAAGCCCTGAACGGGATCACTCTTCGGGGGCGAAGCGTACGGGCCGACTTCGACCGGGGGGACCGGGCCCGAGAACGGGACTCCGACACCCGGAAACGGGGGTAGCGAGGAGGAAAAAAAGGAGAAAAAAAGAGGGGCCCCGAAGGTCGGGGCCCCTCTTTCACGGGCGGGGGGGGAACGCACCCCCTTCGCCGGGGACGCTTACTTCACCGCGTCCTTGAGACCCTTTCCGGCCCGGAACCCCGGCGTCTTTGTGGCCGCGATCCGGATCGTCTCCCCGGTGCGCGGGTTCCGACCGGTACGCGCCTTACGCTCCTTGGTCTCGAAGGTCCCGAAGCCGGTGATCTGAACGCGCTTCCCGTTCTTCAGCGCATTGGCGATGACCCCGCCATCGGTTCCGAACAGCGCGTCGATCGCCCTGGAGGCGTCGGCCTTCGTCATGTCTGTGGCGTCGGCCAGGGCGTCCACAAGCTCGGATTTGTTCATAGAGGGTCACTCCTTGGGGTGGTGGTGAAGCGAACCCACGGCGTCTGCCGCACGGTTCGAACTGTACCGTCGAGACATCTGTCGGGAAACCGTGCGAGGAGCGGCAGCGCCGCAAAGCCGGTAACCGCTCCTCCCATGGCCTACAAGACGAGTGTACGGTAAGGGCCCTCCTGGGGGCCGTCAAGGGAAGCATCCTGCGAAAATCCGCTTCCTGACTGGATCATCAGGGCTCCCGCCGGCTTCAGGACCCTTCCGTCCTGTTCCCCTCTGAGGACCCCTCGTCGGGTGCGGAAGGCGCCGTCGGACAGCAAGTCCAAGGGGGAGCCGCAGTTGGGGTGTGTCCGGGAGTCGCATCGAGAACCGGAGGGCCGCAGGCGGGTACCTCGCGTGCGGTGAGGGGCATCCGGCGGAAGCTCTGGAGACCGGAAGCGTCCCTGAGCGCTCCTCCATCTCGGCCGCCACGGGCGAAGTCCACCATCATGGCCACCGACTCCACCGGTTCGTTCACCCCTGAGGAACTCCGACAGCTCCACCCGGAGCTCTCCTCACATCCTCCACCCGGGTGCCCTCGCTGCCGAACACCGCTCTCCCGTCGAGAGCTGCCCCCCCGCCGGGACGTGCCGTACGTCAGGAACCGGGTGTGGCTGATCTGCCCGAGCTGCGGTTGCAGCGGCGTCGTGGACCAACCCCGGGAACCATGAGCCTTCTCCCCCTTGGCACCATCACCCGACACCCAGGTACCAGGTGGCCAGTGAGAAGTAGATGAGCACCCCGGTGACATCGGCGATGGAGGTCACCAGAGGGGCACTGGCGGTGGCCGGATCCAGCCCCAATCGCTCCAGGATAAACGGAAGGGAGGTGCCCACCAGGCTCCCCACCATCACTACGAGCATCATGGTGATGGACACCACCACCGCGACGTCCATCCCGCCTCGGTAGAGGCCCATGGCCGAGACGGCCACGGCCATGGTCACCCCCATGAGCCCCGCCACCCCCAGTTCCCGGATGAGGAGCCGAACCCAGTCCCCGGGCCTCACGTCGCCGGTGGCCATGGCGCGCACCACGAGCGTCGCGGATTGAGGCCCCGCGTTTCCTGAGCTGTCGATGAGAAGGGGCAGAAAGAAGACGAGGGCCACGGTGGCGGCGATGGTGTCCTCGAAGTACGCGATCCCGGCACCGGAGAAGATGTTCACAAAGACCAGGATCAGCAGCCATCCGATGCGGCGGCGGTAGAGGAGCGAAAGCCCCGCCTCCCGGAGACTCATGGCCAGGGGCCCCACTGAGGCCACCTTGTGGAAGTCCTCGGTGGCCTCTTCCTCTGCGGCATCCAGGATGTCGTCCACCGTCACGATCCCCAGGAGCACGCCGTCCGAATCCACAACCGGGAGGGCCACGACATCGTACTTCCGGATGGCTTGCACGCCTTCCTCCCGGTGGGCGAAGGCGGAGACGGCCACGAAGGCATGATCCATGACTTCGCGAACCCTCATAGTGGGTTCAGCCAGAATCAGCCGACGGAGCTGGATGTCGTCAACAAGACGCCCCCCCTCCTCCACGACGTAGATCCGGTTTACGGTCTCGGCGTCTTGACCCACGGCACGGACATGCCGGAGCGCCTCCTCCACCATCCATTCCGGCCGGACGGCGACGTAGTCCGGAGTCATGAGCCGTCCCACGCTGTTCTCCGGGTATCCCAGCAGCGTCCGGACCTCGTCCAGATCCTCTGGGCTCAGGAGCTGCATTAGCTCCTGTGTCACCACCGCAGGGAGTTCTGCCAGGAGCTGGGCCCGGTCGTCGGGGCTCAGGTGGCTCAGAACGTGTCGAGACTCCTCGTCGGTGAGGTCCTCCAGAAGGGATCGTCGGCGATCACCCGCCAAGTGGGCGAACGTCTCAGCGGCGAGCTTCCGGGGAAGGGCCCGAAATAGGAGAACCCGCTCCTCCCGACCCAGCTCCGGAAGGAGCTCCGCCACCGCAGCCGCTGGCCAGTCCTCCACGGCCTCTCGGAGGCCCTCCCAGGCCCGCTCCCGGATCAGCAAGCGGACCTCCTGGGGAGTGGATCGAGTGACGATGGCCTCGGTGATATCAGACATGATACGGCCTCCGAAAGGTCGCGTGGGAACGATGGGCGTGCGTCAGTGGGGGAAGAGGTCCGAGGGAAGGATCCCTTGCCACACCCCCAGGGAGATGGCCAGGGCCAGGGCCCAGACGTAATAGGCGAAATAGCGAAACCGGGCTTTATAGAGGAGGTGCAGAACCAGAAGT
>SKZC01000289.1 GCA_007127575.1 Gemmatimonadota bacterium | reverse complement strand
TCCCCGGGGAATCAGGCGGGGATGGAGGAGTTGGTGGCGCTGGCCGAACCGGTGGCGGAACGGAACGGAGTGGTTATGAGCCATATCCGGAGCGAGGACGCGGATCGTGTGGACTCCTCCGTGGACGAGCTTCTGGAGCAGGGGCGACGGTCCGGCGCCCGGGTCCACATCTCTCACCTCAAGATCGTCCTGGGCTCGGACACGGCTCAGGCACGGGGGATTCTCCAACGGATGGCGAATGAGCGGTCCCAGGGGCGCTCCGTCACCGCTGACGTCTACCCGTACACGGCCAGCTTTACCGGCCTCTCCATCCTCTTTCCCGATTGGGCCCGCCCGCCCAACGACTACGAGGCGGTGGTGGCGAGCCGAAGGGCGGAACTGGCCCGATATCTTCGGGGACGGGTGGAGGGGCGAAACGGACCCGAGGCAACGCTTTTCGGCTCGGGTCCGTGGGCCGGCCGAACCCTGGCGGAGGCGGCCCAGGAGATGGACCGCCCCTTCGAGGAGGTCCTGGTGGAGCTGGGGCCCGGAGGAGCCAGGGCTGCCTACTTCGTCATGGATCCGGAGGTCATGACCACCTTCCTCCTGGACCCCTGGGTCGCCGTAGCTTCCGACGGAAGTCCCACCATGGCGCACCCTCGCGGCTACGGGACCTTCCCCCGCTTCCTCCGGGAGCAGGTGGTGGAGGCTTCTCGCCTTTCCGTGGAGGAGGGGATCCGCAAGGCCACATCCCTACCCGCCTCCATCCTGGGGGTGGACGACCCGAGACGCGTGGAGGTGACCCGCGGGCTCATCGCCGAAGGATGGGCTGCGGACCTGGTGGCCTTTCGGCTGGAGGAGGTTCAGGACCGAGCCGACTTCCAGGATCCCCACCAGTTGGCGCGAGGGATGGAGGAGATCTGGGTGAACGGAGAGCTCACCTGGAGCGGCGGCGCGCCTCTGGATCGGACCGGTGCCGGACGGGCCATCCGCGCCGGCGGCGGGAGCTGACCTCCTCGGTCCACGGGTCAACGGCCCCCGTCCTCCGGGTGTCACCTGTGTAGTGGGGCACCGCATGCCTTCGCGGAACCCACGCTCGCTCAGGCTCAGTGGTGAAATCCCGTTCACCGATCCCACAGGTACGTCCAATGTGCAAATCCGTGCAGCTCCCGACGCTCACCTTTCTCCTGGCGGCCGCGAGCCTCCTCCTTCCTCACACCGTCCTCGGTATCCAGGATCTCCCGGCGGAGGCCCAACTGGAGCCGGAGCCCTATCGTCCGGGGGACGCCGAACCCCCTCTGGACGACGGGCGGCCCATGCTCTCCATGACCCTGGACGAAGCCATCGCCCGAGCCCTGGAGCACAACCTGGACATCCGGAGCGCCCGACTGGACCCCCAGATCCAGGAGCTGGCCCTGGATGGGGCGCGAGCGGCGTTCAATCCCAGATTCAACGCCACGGTGGGCTACAACAACTCCACCAGCCAATCCACCAGCCAGTTGGACGGCGGAACCCGCATCACCACGGAACAGAACACCTTCAATCTCGGCCTCGCCCAACCTCTCCCCTGGTACGGTGCCGAGCTCAGCGCCGGCTTCAACAACAGCCGGATCAGCACCGACAATGTCTTCGCCACCCGAAACCCGGGCTACAATTCCCGCTTCAGCCTGACGTACACCCAGCCCCTCCTCTCAGGCCGGCGGATCGACAACCAGCGAAACGCCGTGAGAACCCAGGAGATCCAGCAGTGGGTGACCGACGCCCAACTCCGGGACCGGATCGACGATCTCACCGCTCAGGTGCGACAGGCCTATTGGGGGCTCCGGGCCACCATCGAACAGATCGAGATCCAGCGAAGGAACCTGGCACAGGCGGAGCAGCTTCTGGCCAACAACCGGATCCAGGTGGAGCTGGGCACCATGGTGGAGATGGACCTGGCTCAGGCCGAGGCCCAGGTGGCCAGCGCCGAGCAGGCGTTACTCAACGCCGAGGTCCAGTGGCGGAACCAGGAGCTGGAGTTCAAGCGACTGTTGGTGGGTGGAAGCGACGATCCCCTCTTCCAGCAAGCCGTCAATCCGGTGGACCTGCCCGAGTTCGACCAGGTGGAGGTAGACATCCAGGCCGCCATCCACGAAGCCCTAAGAAACCGACCGGACCTGGAAGCCCTCCGCCACCAGCGGGAGATCTCCGAGATGAACCTGGAGGTCACCGAAGAGAACCGACGGCCCGATCTGAACCTCAGCCTCTCCTACTCCCTGGAGGGGGTGGGGGGCGACCTCTACGAGCGGCAGGGTCTCGGTGGGGAGCCCGAGCTGGTCCGACAGGGAGGGTTCACGGACGGGCTCTCCTCCATCGCCAGCTTCGACACACCAACGCTGAACGCGTCCCTCAGCTTCTCGTATCCCATAGGCTGGAGCCCCGCCGACTCGAATCTGGAGCAGGCACGGATTCAGAACCGACAGGCGGAGTTGAACCTGCAGAGCCAACAACTCTTCATCGAGACCCAGGTCACCAATGCAGGGCTGGCGGTTCAAAACGCCTTCCAGCAGCTCGAGGCGGCTCGCCGGAGTCGAGAGGCGGCGGAGCGGAACGCCGAGGCAGAGCTCACTCGCTTTAACGTCGGGGTTTCCACCAACTTCCAGGTGGTCACCGCCCAGGACCAGCTCACTCAAGCCCGGCTGTCGGAGCTTCAGGCCACCATCGACCACATCAACGCCGTGGCAGAGTTCGAGCGCCTACAGGGGCAAAGCTGGTGAGGGAAGGGCCGTCGTCCCTTGATGCTTCAAGGGCGTTCACCTACCGTCCGAGCATTGGAGCCCATCCCAACGCCCCCCTCACTCCTCCTCTTATGGTTCGGCATCGACTCTACGCGGCTGCCGCCGTGCTGCTCTCCGCACTCATCCTCTCCCCTCCCTCACTGGGGGCACAAACCCCGGATGTGGAGGAAGCGGAGGCGGACGCCCTCCCGTCCTCGGCCCCCCTGGTCTACGTGGACTGCAATCGGTGTGACGGAACCCATATCCGCCAGGAAATCACCTTCGTGAACCACGTTCGCGATCCAGGGCTATCGGAGGTTCACGTCCTCATCACGGATCAGTCCACAGGGGCGGGGGGGCGGGTGTACACCCTGGAGTTTCAAGGGAGGGAGCGGTTTCAGGGGGTGAACAACACGCTGACCTATCACTCCGTCCAGTCCAACACATCGGCACAGGAGAGAGACGGCGTCACCGAGACCCTTCGGTTGGGACTCGTGCCCTATGCCGCCGCCGCCGGGCTCGGGTCCCACCTCTCCGTCTCCTTCGACCCACCGGATCCCACCGCGGAAGCCGCTGTGGACGATCCCTGGAATTACTGGACCTTCGAGCTCTACTTCGGAGGGAACTTCAACCGGGAAACAACCCAGAGCGCAGCCAATGCCCGCTACGGCGTCTACGTCGATCGGGTGACGGAGGACTGGAAGCTCCGATTCCGACCGTATTTCAACAACAACGTTCGGAACATCACCCGGGAAGATGACGACGACATCCGCCTGAACCAGCGCCGACACGGGTTCCAGAGCCACGTCATCCGAAGCGTGGGGCACCACATGGGCGTGGGCCTGTTCGGGGAGTACACTACCAACACGCAGGACAACCTCCGGAACCACTTCACCGTGGGCCCCGGGGTGGAGTACAGTGTCTTCCCGTACGCCGAGGCCACCCGCCGGCAGATCACCGTCACGTACGAGATGCTGGTGGAAGACGCGGACTACTACGAGGAGACCATCTTCGAGATGCTGGAGGAGACCCGCTACATGCACTCCATCAACGGGTCGGTGGAGATCCAGCAGCCGTGGGGCTCCATCTCCTCCGGGCTTCGAGGGACCCAGTACTTCCACGATACCAGCTTGAACCGGCTCACCTTCAACGGCAGGGTGTCCTTTCGAATCGGCAGTGGCCTCTCCCTGAACGTGGGTGGGAGCTACCAGCGCATCAACGACCAGTTGGCCCTCCCACGGGGAGACGCTTCTTTGGAGGACATCCTTCTGGAGCGGCGGAGGTTGGCCACGAACTACCGGAGCACGGGCAACCTCTCCCTTTCGTACACCTTCGGCTCCATCTTCACCAACGTGGTCAACCCGCGCTTCTGACCGTCCTGTAGCGGAAGCCGTGGACCTTCCGGAGGTGCGCCACTCAACGCGTAACGGACGGCATCCAATAGCTCCATGATACGGTTTGGTGTCCCGGACTCCCCCGCCAGGGAAAACGACTCCGGGTCCTGGAGCTGCATGAGGCCTCGCTGCAGACGATAGAACTTCGGGCCGAATGCCTCGACCCGCTCCCTACCCGGTCGAAGCTTCGAGCCTTCGATCCGTTCGATGAGCCGTTCCAGAGCGTACAGTGCGGAATCATGGTCGTCCACGATCACGTCGAAACGCCCGACTGCGGTCTCGTACGGATCGTCGCTGAACTGCTGGTGGGATTGATAGACCCATGGGCCCACCTCGTCCGGAAGGAACTGGACCCTCCACGTAAAGTCACTCACATACCGGGCCGTGACCTCGTGGACCACCCCCGATGGTGAGACGAACACCCAGGGGACGTCTTGTTCTTCCGGCGGGGCGGTGGTCACCCAGGTGTCCCGGAGTTCCGCCTGGAACGGGCTACCCACCGGAATCGGATTCACCTGGGCTGCCACGAGCACTTCCACCCAATCCCAGTCCCGCGTTCCCACCACCGGGTGTTGGGCATCGGTCCAGTCCGACACCTCATCGCCCCGCCCGCCGCGAACCATGATCCGCGGCGGCGACGAGCCCTCCTCAGGAAGGAAGCTCGCAGACACGGCGGCAACGCCTTCAACCGGAATGCGGGGAATGCGCAGGGAGCGGCCCGGCTCCAGGATGATTCGGCGCTCGAGACTCGAGACCTCCGGCGGCCCCTCCCACTCCAGGCGGAGCCGTGGACGCCGGGCAGAGTTCTCACTGTCCCCATAGTTGGAGGAGTAGCTGGCGATGATCGTCCCCTCCTCGTCCTCGAGGTGATCGGAAAGCTTGACCATGAAGAGCAAGGGCTCCTCCGCCGCAACCCTCTCTTCCACGTAGGTTGCCAGTCTCGAAGACCGGAAGGATATGGAAGAGTCGCCAGGTGCGTATACGGCATGTGCCAACGCGGTCTCAGGTGTATCGGCCTCCGGGTGCCGATCCGAAGCGAAGCCTTCCGCAGGAAGCCCCCACGCATCCACATCTCGCATGCGCTCATTCCACCACACCTCTCCAGGTTTAGGGGCGCTGTTGTTGTTCTCTTCCACCCCACCACCACCGGGGACCCAGTCCTTCTTCACCTCGTAGAGCAGGAGGTCCAGCTCGCGGTCCGTGCCGACCTCGACACTTAGAGTCAGCTCGGCCCCCAGAATGTTCACACCCTCCGGCAATCGCACTCCATCCCACCGATGGAGGTGCCGGAAGAGCTCACGCTCTCCCCCCACAGCGCGGCCCCATGGGTGGAGCCTTCCCAACCGGACATGGATCTGGCTGGCCTGGTTCCACCCATGTCGAAAGCGACCGTCCAGAAATCCCCGCAGATCGTTATCGCTGTGTCCCTGGTAGGTGCGGTTGTTCACCCACACCCCGGTGTGCCGGAGCGGAGGAAGGGCTCCCGGGTTCGATGCTGGCGCCACCTCCCCGTAGACCGAGACTCGCAGAGTCCCGGCCACCGGCCGAGGCGACGCCGGATCCGGCGCGGGACGTACGGCCTCCTCTGATGGGGACTCCGAGGCTCCATGGCACCCTACCATCAGGAGCGCCCCCATGCAGGTTGATGCCAGGTGGACCTGCACCGTCGGTGGCCCAGGAGGAAGAGAGGCCGGGGAGGGGCCCAGCTCAGCGGTTGCCGGGTTTCGGCTCACGGCCATCCCGATGGCACGGAGCTACCGGACCATCCGATACCCGACCTTGGTGACGGTGAGGATGTGCTGCGGATTGGCGGGGTCGTCCTCCAGCTTTTTTCGGAGCTCCGCCACGTGGGTGTCCACGGTGCGGGTCACCACGGCGCCCCGGTGACCCCAGACCTCCTCCAGGAGCTCCAGGCGGGAGGCTGCCGCCCCATGGCGACGGAGGAGGGCCAGCAGGAGGTCGAACTCCTTGGGAGTGAGGGAGACCGGTGCGTCCCCCTTTCTCACGGTCCGGGCGTCGGGGTCCACCCGT
>SKZC01000337.1 GCA_007127575.1 Gemmatimonadota bacterium | reverse complement strand
TCACCACGGCGCTCCCGGGTGCCACGGCGCGGTACCGGCCGTCTCCCAGCAACTCCAACACCTCTCCCCCACCTCCCCACTCCACTTCTCGGCCCGCCACCTCGTCTCCCCGGGGATCCAGGGGCACCGCCGTGAACTCCACCTCCGCATTCAGCTCCGTGAGGCGCGCCTCCTCCGGCTCCACCTCCACCTCCTCCACCCTTTGCGTCACCGTAAGGGTTCGCTCGTCCGAGTGGCGACCCGCCATGGCCTGGATGGTCACCGTACCTGGAAGGTGGCCCGTGGCCGCTCCGGTCTCGTCCACCGACGCCACCTCGGGTTCGCTGGACTCCCAGAACACCTCCGGCTCGCCCTCCGCCCCCTCCACCTCCACCTCGAAGGCGCTCTCCTCCCCCTCTTCGATTTCGTCTTCCCCTCCCACGATGCTCAACGCCGTAATCCCAGCATTCTCCAACGGCCCACGCCCCAACGGGGCCTCCACCGGCGAGGACGCCTGCCCGGGGCGGACCTGGATGGGAGGGGTGAGCCCGCTCCAGACCACCCGACCGCCTGGCCCCATAAGCTCAATGGCCACCACGACGTCGAACCCACCCTGAGTGATCTCGATCTCCAGATCCACCACCCAACCCTCTTCCTCTCCCGACACCGCGACCTCGGCGCTCCCCACGACTTCATCCGTGTCCGTCCGCCTGGCCGTCAGTCGTAGCTGCTCCAGCTCTTCCGTCGCTCCCTCCAGGAGCTCCGACTCTACGGTGGGCACCACGGAGAGGGCGGTGGTGGCCACCGCCGATTCCGGCTCCACGAGACCGTCCCCTTCGACGCACCCCACCAGCGCGAGAACGAGTCCCGCCACCCACAACAGGTGCGACGCACGTAGCCCTTCGGTGGAGTCATGATCCGGAACCCCGACTCCACCGGTAGCTCGCCGGATCCGAGGGCGCCTGGGGGAACGCTTCCACATTCTCGTTCTCTGGGTTGGAGGACCGTTGACCCGGAGAATGTGGGGGGAACCTCACTTCGAGGTCAAACCTTTTCCTGCCCCGAGTCGTCGGGATCGGGCCACAGGTGTTGCGCTACCGCGTCAAGACTCTGGATCCCCATCACGTCCTGGGGAAGGAGGGGCACGCGGACCGTAGGGAGGTCGGCGAAGAGCTCATCGATCTGGCGGAGGTACTGCGCCTCCTGCTCCCGCCGTTGTTCCAGGAAGCTCCCCAGCGGCTCGTCCGGGAGGACCCGGTTCACCACCAGGCCGGCAATGGGAACCTGGTGCCGGCGAAGCACCTCCACCGCCTTTCGGCTCTCCAGAATGGGGAGCTTTTCGGGTAAGAGGACGAGAACGAAGGCGGTCTCACTCCGGTCCAGAATCGTGCTTCGGGCCCGGGCGAACTTCCTTCGACGCTCCAGAAGCACCTTCCGGATCTTGCGACTTCGGGGGTCCTCCTCAGGGGGCTCCGGATCGTCGAACCAGGCCAGGTCATCGCCCTTCTCCCCACGACGCCGGCCGGCCAGGCGCTCCAACGCTCCTCCCATGGACTCGGACCGGTCCCGGCTCTTCAGGAGTCCGTCGGTCCAGGCCGCCATGATTTCCGGAAGGGAGAGGAGTCGCAGGGTGTGCCCGGTGGGGGCGGTGTCGAAAACCACCAGGTCATGGTCCTTCCGGCCCCGGGCCATGAGATCCGAGATGCGGTCCATGAGGGCCGCCTCCGCCGCGCCGGGGGAATCCCGGGTGAGCTCGATCTGCTTTCGGACCTCCGCAAACATGGCGGGGCGCACGAACTCCCGCATGGTGGCTTGGACCTGGGAAAGGTATCGGTCCACCTCGGCCTGCGGATCCACCTCCAGAGCCATGAGCCCGTCCCGTATCTCCCGCCCCTCGTCCCCGATGTGGAGATCGAAGAGGTCGCCCAGGGAGTGAGCCGGATCGGTGGACACCAGGAGGACCTTCCTCCCTCGGCGGGCCTGGGAAAGGGCCACGGCCGAAGCCACCGTGGTCTTTCCCACCCCTCCCTTTCCTCCCACGAAGAGCAAGCTTCGACCCTCCAGGGAGAAGGGGGAGCGTTTCCCTCTCAGCAGCACCGGAAGTGGTCCAACGGCGAGCGCTCCATCCCCATCCGCAGGTGCCACTCGTGGAAGCGCTCGTAGAGGATGGGGAGGAGCTCCAGCGTGTAGTAGCTCGCCGGGTTGGGCACCCCCATCATCTCTGAAAAGACCAGGAGCATGAAAAGGTCGTCCTCCTCTCGCATCTCCCGGGCCAGGGAGCTCCGATGCCGGCTTTCGTAGAACTCGTGAAGGAGCTCCAGAAAGCGCCGAAAGGACGGAGGCGGGGTCATGGCCGGCTCGCTGGCCCCCGAATCATTCGGCCCCCACTGCCACCTTCCCCTCCTTCCGCTCGGCCCACGTCCGTCTGAGGGTGGCTACGGCTTCGAGACCGACCCAGATGGCCGCCCCGAGGATCAACAGGTCCAGGCCCAGAAGGAAGTACTGCCCCTGGCGCCAGAAGTCGGCGAGCTGTACCAGGAGAGCGAAGAAGGTCATGAAGAGGAGAAAGACCATGGGGACCAGGGTATATACGGTCCCTCGACCCAGCTTCATGAGGATGACGCTGAGGATCAGGAGGGTCAGTCCCGCCAGAAGCTGGTTCGTGGTCCCGAAGAGGGGCCAGATCACGAGCCCGCCGGTCCCGGCACCCCCGCCTGCCCCGAAGGCAAGAGCGATGCAGGTCCCTACCGCCACCAGGGTGGAGATCCCCCGACCGGTGAGAACCGGAAGGTCATAGATGACGCCCCACTCCTGGACGATGTAGCGCTGGAGCCGAACTCCGGTGTCCATGGTGGTGGCGGCGAAGAGAACGGCCATCACGGCTAGGAGGGTCTCGGCGAAGTGAACCGGAAGGCGAAGCCCTTCCGAAATGATGGCCCCTCCCCCCTGAACGAAGGCGGGAATCCCCCCGGCGGCGAAGGTGGAATAGAACGCCTCCCACTCCGTCAGCGTGGCGAAGCCCGCGGTGCACGCCAGGATCGCCGCCAAGGCCAGCGCGCCCTCCCCCACGGATCCCAGGTACCCGACGAACCGGACATCCGCCTCCGAGTTGAGCTGCTTCGAGGTGGTCCCTGAAGAAACGAGCCCGTGAAACCCTGAGATGGCCCCGCAGGCAATGGTCACGAAGAGGAGGGGGATGAGGGGGGGGACGTCGTCGGGAAGCCCGGTGTTGAAGGCGGGAGCCACCACGGTGGGGTTGGCCAGGAGAACGGCTCCGAAGAAGATGGCGAGTCCAACGAAAAGCTGGATCCCGTTGATGTAGTCCCGAGGCTGCAGGAGCACCCACACAGGAAGGAGGGAGGCCAGCGCGGCATAGGCGAAGAGGATGAGGACCCACTGAGCCGGCTCCTGAAGCCCAAGAACCTGTTCCGGCAGGCTCACCGGATACATGGCTCCCACGAACATGGACCCGTACAGCAGGACGAGGGCGATAAGGGAGGGCCAGAGGAGCGGAACGCCCCGCCTGTAGAGGAGCCACCCGATGGCGAGAGCCACGGCGATGACGAACCATGCCGGAATCACGCTGCTCCGCACGTCCACGAAGAGCTGGGCGATGATGATGGCGAAGACCGCGTTCACCATCAGGAGGAGGAGGAAGATGACGATCATGAAGAGGTTCCTCGCCCGCTTCCCCACCACCGATTCGGTGAGGGCGCCGATGGACTCCCCTCGGTTCCGGACGCTGGCCCAGAGGGCCCCGGCGTCGTGGACCCCGGCGAAGAAGACCGTGCCCAACGTCACCCAGAGGAAGGCGGGAACCCAGCCCCAGATCACCCCGATGGCGGGACCCACGATGGGCGCCGCTCCAGCCACTGAAGTGAAGTGGTGTCCCCACAGAACCCACCGATTCGTGGGAACGAAATCCACGCCGTCCTCCTGGGCGTGGGCAGGGGTTTCGAAGTCAGGATCGAGCTGAAAGACCCGGTCTCCGATGTAGCGTGAGTAGAACACGTAGCCCAGGGCGAAGCCCCCGAGACCGAGTGCGGCCAGCACGATCCCGCTCATGCCTTCCCCCTTTGTCGGTCCATCGAGTCAGAACGACCGCCCCCCCGGGGACGGCACGCCTCCTCCCGGTGTAACGCCGCCAAAGTATCGCCTGTGCAACCGTCCTCTCAAGCTCGACGTCTCCACCGGCCCGATCGCCACCGCCTGGGGTTTGATGGACGCGTGTCGGATCGGTACCCTTCTGCCACTTTCGCGGCCGGAGCGATCTGGAACTTCAAGTGAGCGGGGGATCGTGAGGGAACGGATCGAGGAACTGGAAGCGGTGGCCCGGAGGCTGGAGCCCAACGCCGAAGAGCGGGCGCGGATCCGGGATCCCGTCATCGGCTTCACCGAACGCTTTCTGGAGGAACTGGCTGAGGCCCCGTGTTATCACCTGGATCAGTCCGGGGCCCGGCGCCTGGGTCAGCTCCCCGTGGGGGAGAGCGGGCTCGATCCTGAGGTTCTCGCTGAGGTCCTGGAGGGCGCGGTGACAGGTCAGGGGCTCAACCCGGCCTCGGGAGGCCACCTGGGATACATCCCCGGGGGAGGGCTCTATCCCGCGGCTCTGGGCGATTACGTGGCCGCCGTAACCAACGAGTACGCCGGAATCGGCTTCGCCGGTCCCGGAGCCGTGGAGATGGAGAACCAGTTGATCCGGTGGATGGCGGAGCTGGTGGGATTTCCGGAGACGGCCGGGGGAAATCTGGCCTCCGGAGGAAGCGTAGCCAACCTCATCGCCGTCGTCACCGCCCGGGAGGCCCGGGGTGTCCGGGCGGTGGACGTTCCCCGGACGGTGGCGTACGGAACGGATCAGACTCACCACTGTGTGGCCAAGGCCCTTCACATCGCCGGGCTCGGCGAAGCGGTGTGGCGGTCCGTCCCCATGGACTCCACGTACCGGATGGATCCCCAGGCGCTCCGTGACGCCGTAGCCCAGGACCGGGCAGCAGGCCGGATTCCATGGCTCCTCGTGGCCTCCGCCGGTACCACGGACGCCGGCTCAGTGGATCCCCTGGCTCCGCTGGGTCGAATTGCGGAAGAGGAAGGGCTCTGGTATCACGTGGACGCCGCCTACGGTGGCTTCTTTCTCCTGGTCCCGGAGATACGCCCCCTCCTCCAGGGGATGGCTGAGGCCGACTCCGTGGTGCTGGACCCCCACAAGGGGCTCTTCCTCCCCTACGGAATCGGGGCCGTTCTGGTCCGAGACGACGACCACCTCAGACAGGCCCATGCCCGGGACGCAGCCTATCTCCAGGATGCGGCGGCGGAGGAATGGGCCTCTCCGGCGGACCGGTCTCCGGAGCTCACCAAGCATTGGCGAGGCCCCAGGATGTGGCTTCCCCTTCTCCTCTTCGGCCTGCAGCCCTTCCGGGCCGCCCTGACGGAGAAGCACCTCCTGGCACGCTACTTCCGGAAACGAGCGCGGGGGTTGGGGTTCGAGGTAGGCCCGGAACCCGAGCTCTCGGTGGTTCTCTACCGCTGGGTGCCGGAGGATGGGGATCCCGACGCCTTCAACCGCGAGCTCCTGAAGCGCCTCCACAGTGACGGCCGCGTCTTCGTCTCCTCCACGACGCTGGACGGCCGGTTCTACCTTCGTCTGGCCATCCTCTCCTTCCGGACCCACCTCCGGACGGTGGACCTCTATCTGGAGATGCTGGCCTCCGTCCTCCGGGAGATGGGGGAGGGACCCGAGCCGCACCCCCACCAGGCCTGAACGAAGAGTGGGGAGGTCGGGGGCGAACCCCGACCTCCCCACTGAACCGGCCCTGGTGGAGGCCGACTCGCCAGCTTCGTACCCTACTTCACGATCCGAGCGGGTAGGGCTCGGGGAGCCATGAGCTTATAGATGGGCACCAGCGCCGGATCGTCCGCGTCGGCGTAGAGATCCGACAGAGGTAGCCAGGGATCCATCCGGCCCCAGTAGATGAGATTGTCCGTCGTCTCCGGCTCCAGGAGGTGGGACGCCACCCGCCCCATCATCTGACCCACCGGCACCACGTAGCTGTCGGCGGGGAAGGTCTGCTCCACGGTGATGGGATCCCCCACCTGGAGCTTGGTGGCCGCCCGGTGGTTGTAGGCCTGCTCGTACTCCACACCCTCCAGGGGGTACGCCTCCACCGTAGTAACATGTTGTAGCT